>JABDNM010000095.1 GCA_013043825.1 Flavobacteriaceae bacterium | reverse complement strand
GTATAGAACCAAGCTCTCCAGAACCAATCAAGGTCTACCGCAGAAGCGTCTTCCATAGTCCGGAAAAAATCCTCGGGGTTAGGATGCTTAAACATCCATCTCTGGGAGTAGGTCTTAAATGCATAGTCGAACAGTTCACGTCCCATTATTGTCTCACGTAGTATATTCAATCCAACCGCTGGTTTGGAGTAGGCATTGGATCCGAAGTTATAGGTGTTCAATCCCTTGGTCATAATTGGCGCCATACGGTCCTGGTTACCCGACATATAATCGACGATCGTCCTGGCAGGGCCTCGCCGGCTTGGATATTTCTTATTGGGTGCGATCGCCTCAGGGTAAGCTTCTCCAAAATCCTGTTCGGCTACGTATTGAACAAAGGTGTTTATCCCTTCGTCCATCCAAGTCCACTGACGCTCATCGCTATTCACGATCATCGGGAAGTAGTTATGTCCCACCTCATGAATGATCACACCAAACATACCGTATTTGGTTCGATCGCTGTAATTACCATCTTTATCCGGCCGTCCATAGTTCCAGCAAATCATGGGATACTCCATCCCCTGGTTCTTCGCATGAACTGAAATAGCCTTGTGGTATGGGTAGTCAAAGGTCATACGAGAGTATGATTTTAATGTGCTGGCAACTACCTTGGTCGACCAGTCTCCCCACAAAGGATTTCCTTCCGGAGGATACACAGACACCGCCATCACATCGCGGTTTCCAATTTTTACCGCCATCATGTCCCAGATAAACCTCCGGGAAGTGGCAAAGCCATAATCGCGTACGTTCTCCGCTCTGAATTTCCAGGTCTTCGTATTGGTTGCAAAGCCTTTGGATGCAGCTTCCACTTCCTCTTCACTCACGATCACAACCGGTTCTTTATAGCTCTTCCTGGCAGCTTCGTACCGCTGCATCATTGTTTTAGAGAATACTTCTTTTCGGTTTAACAACACCCCCGTCGCATCCAGCACATGGTCTGCAGGAACGGTTATGCTAACATCATAATTTCCGAAAGGCAAAGCAAATTCATCACGTCCCCAGAACTGGCTGTTTTGCCATCCCTCCACGTCGCTGTATACAGCCATGCGTGGGAAAAACTGGGCGATCACGTAGCCTTTATTGCCGTCTTCAAAAACTTCGTATCCGCTTCGTGCGCGGTCAATGGTATGATCGGGAATATTGTACCACCACTTTATCGAGAACACAAATTTTTCACCGGTCTTCAAATGCTTAGGCATCTCAACACGCATCATCGTACGGTTAACAGTATGCGGAAGAGGTTTTCCCTTTTCGTCTTTGACGTATTCTATTTTAAACCCACCGTCAAATCCATCTCCCATATATTTTCCAACAAAACTTCCGGCCAATTCCGCTGGGAATGCTCCACTGGGTTCGATCAATGGTGATTTCGAGTCCCTGGCACGAACATTTTGATCCAGTTGAACCCACAAGTATTCCAGATGGTCGGGCGAGTTATTCGTGTAGGTGATGGTCTCCTCACCGTAGAGCCTTGAAGTTGCATCGTCCAGTCGCAGGTTCATGACATAATCTGCCTGCTGCTGGTAGTATTGAGGTCCGGGTGCACCATTCGGGCTGCGGTATACGTTGGGTGTAGAAAATTCCTCGTATAATTGCTTGAATCTATTGTTGTTGTAATGACCGGGCTTGCGCTCTTCACTATCACCTTCCTGGGCAAAGCTAATACCTGCAACAAGGATCAAGGCAATCATGGAGATAAACTGAACTATTTTCATTGTGATTATTTAATTATTTGATTTAAAAAAAAAGCTCCTAAAAATAGACTTTTTCAGGAGTTTCGGTGGTGCATTAAATGAAGTTTAACAATCCTTTAGGATTATCGATATCAAGCACCAGAGTTTTACGTTTTTTCTTTCGTTTTACATGGATGATATTTTGTTGATCCTCAAACAATTCCATGAGCATCTTATTCTCGATTTCAAGCGTTCTAAGGTCCTTAACACCCATCACTTCAACATAGACCTTCACTACATCATTTTCATACTCTCGCCCCAGGTATTCAACTTCCATTGGCGTACCATTCACTTCCACCTTTAATTTTTGCAGCACATACTCCCTAAGGTATCTGGCGTCTTTGGCAGTTTCTTTTTCTGGATCAAGCGATATATCCGCGCTGTACCTTGCTTGCAGTACATCCTCTATATCATCGATGAACAATTTGCTTATTATCTGCAATGACTCATCCTCTTCCGAATGTTCGATCTTGGTAATGCTCACATAAAATTTATGCACACTAACCGCCGATAGTAGAGGTAAAACAAGTAAAAACGCAATGATTCTTATTCCTTTCATGGGGAGACTTAGGATACTTTTTAAAACGAAATTTACCAGAATTGATTACAAAAAGTATTCCTTTTTTTTAACCGAGCCGCAAATTATGCTCTTTTCAGTGGACTGCAAAGTTTTTAACTATTAATTTATAGTCAGTAATTTTTTATAAAGTTCACTTTGATTGTATAGATACTGAAGTAGTTCAATTCGATTATCCTTGTCCAGCATCGAGGTTGAAAGTCCGTTCTCCTGAGCAAAGTAGACAAAATCAACCACCTTTTCCTGGGGAATCCCGAAGGTCTTCGCCAAATAACTTTGATCGAATTGTTCCAACAGCGTGTTTGCCCCCATGGTGTTAGCATAAGCGATCTCTTTTGGAGACCGTTTTTTTCGTGGGAATAGGGCATCTACCAGCCAGGATATGTTTACCTGTGCCATAGGCATGAGGTCGTGGTTGAGAGCTTCCATAGCAGCATTACCATCTAATCCGGTATATCGGTCCCTCTCAAAATCATAACCAAATTCAACCGCATCCCGGGACAGATCCCAATCTGGATCGAAAACCGATGTCTTGATGCTCCTGATATCGGATTCAACAATTCCTATCAAATCGGTATTCCGTAGGATCACCTCGCCTAATTTAGTGACATAAGGATTGAGATATACCAGCAATTGCTTTGTTCGGATATCCTCGGGACGGATCACCAGCGTAAAATTCTGGAACTGCAGGGCAGTTATCTGAATACGGTCATTTTCGGCCACGCGGAGATTGAACCTTCCGTCTTCATCCGAAATGGTTCCCTGTTCTGAAGAAATATTATAAATATTGATCCCTTCAACATCGGCACCTGCAGGCGCCGTGATAACACCTTTTACGACTACTCGGGACTCTTCCTGTGCAGTAATTGAGAAAGGAAGACAAAGAAGGAGTATGATAAAATTCCGAAACATTTCTTAAATATAATGATTGTTTTATTAGGAATTTAATGACGCTCTCCCCAAGGTTTTGTTAAATTTGAATTGCAATATTTCTCATTACAAAAAATGCCATGAAAAACCTCATCGTTGCAAGCACATCAACTATTCACGGTAGCGGATATCTCGAATACCTGTTGCCAGAGCTGCGTGAACTATTCGGCAGTGCAAATGAGATCTTATTCATCCCGTATGCCAGACCCGGAGGGATTTCATATGAGGAATATACCTCGGCCGCTGTCAACGCATTTGCTAAGCTTGGAATAGGTGTCAAGGGTATTCATCAATATGAAGATCCAAAAAAAGCGATCGATTCTGCAGAAGGAGTTTTTACAGGTGGTGGAAATACGTTTGTACTGGTCTCACAGTTGTATCGACAGAAACTGATGCAGGAGTTGCGTGGGGCGATTTTCAATGGATTGCCCTATTTGGGAACGAGTGCGGGAAGTAATATTTGCGGGGTTTCTATGCAAACCACCAACGACATGCCCATTGTTTATCCTCCCTCTTTTAAGACCTTAGGGGTAGTGCCCTTCAACATCAACCCGCACTACCTGGATCCCGACCCTTCAAGTACCCACATGGGTGAAACTCGTGAAACGCGTATTCGGGAATTCCATACCCAAAACTCCTTACCCGTGATCGGACTAAGAGAAGGTAGTTGGCTTCGAGTGCAAGGAGAAGATATCATACTGCACGGCCCACATTCGGCACGGATCTTTAAACAGGGGGACCAGCCCTTTGAGATCGAAACGGGGACGGAGGTCGATCTAAAATGAGTGTATAAATTTGGTCTGTTTATTGAATCAAATTATAGTAATTTAGTGACCCATGAAAAGAAAGGCATTCATAAAAAACACCTCACTTTTGTCCATTGGACTCGTTTCTATTCCTTCTCTGGCGTTCAGTGGTTTTACTTCAGAATACACTCGTGAACAGTTAATAGGTAAAGGAAACCCCGATATTACGGGTGATACCTATACTTCCAAAATGCATCGGGCAACGGCTGCAGCACTGAAGCAAATGAAATTGGCGGCACGATCTGAAGGAATTAATATTGAAGTGGTCTCTGCCTATCGCAGTTTCCAGCGACAAAAGGAGATTTATGAAGGCAAATACCGGAAATATACTTCGGATGGAGACGGACCCGAAAGGGCTATAGAACGAATTATCGAATATTCGACCATCCCCGGGACTTCGAGGCACCATTGGGGAACCGATCTCGACCTGATCGACGCTAACGCACCACAGCCTAAGAATTTATTGCAGGCCCAAAATTATCACGGGAAAGGACCCTTTTGCAAACTGAAAGAGTGGTTGGATAAACATGCAGAGTCCTTTGACTTCTTCGAAGTTTATACCGACGATCACAATCGCAAGGGATTTTCCTATGAACCCTGGCACTTAAGCTATGCGCCCATTTCCATACCCATGCTCCAGGCATACAGGCAGTTGGACTTAAAAAAAGTACTTCAGGAAGAAATGATCCTGGGAAGTGAGTTTTTCACCGATGATTTCATATCCAAATATCGAAAACAACACATTTTGGACATAAACCCTCGATTACTTTCGTAAATTTAGTTTCCTTAAACGCCCACTATCATGAGAGGAAGTTGGAAAATCCGCATTGCAATAGGAATCCTGATCATCGGGTTCGCCTATTTTCAGAAATGTTCCAGAACAGAAACAAATCCCTACACGGGGAGAGAACAGGCCATCGCCCTGGACCCTCAAGAGGAGATCGCCCTTGGAGTTCAAAGTGCCCCGCAAATGGCTCAGCAGCATGGAGGCTTGCATCCGGATGAATCACTCCAACAGGTCGTCGACCGGGTGGGTGAAAAGTTGGTGAACAGTAGTGTCGCCAATAAAAGCCCCTATCGATATGATTTCCATCTGCTTGCCGATCCGGAAGCGATCAATGCATTTGCACTTCCTGGAGGACAGATCTTTATTACCTACGCTTTATACTCGAAGTTGGAGAATGAGGATCAATTAGCCGGGGTGTTGGGACACGAGATCGGTCATGTCTTGGGACGACATTCCAGTGAGCGTATCGCCGAAAGCGATTTTTGGCAAACCATATCCCAAGGTGCTTCGGTTGGAGCCAATGCAGGCGATATAGTGGCTGGAATAGGGCAGAATACGCTGTTGACCAATGGTCGGGGAGACGAATTGGAAAGCGATGACCTGGGCGTCAAATTCATGATCAAAGCCGGTTACGATCCTTATGAAATGATCGACGTGATGCAGATTTTAAAAGATGCAGCCGGGCCAAATCGAGTACCGGAATTTCAAAGTACCCACCCCGATCCCGATAATCGTATCGATAAGATCAAGGCATCAATCAAGAAATACGGGAAGTAAATAACCACGAGCTAATTTTAAGAATACAGTGGTTTATTGTATAAATTCAACTCGAATAGCCAATCCTAAACCTTACTATTTTATCTTTGCCCCATGAGCAAAAAAGTACTTCTCATGATTCTGGATGGTTGGGGCGTTACCCAGGACCCTGCTGTTTCGGCGATTGCCAAAGCCAATACCCCATTCATGGATTCTTTGTATCACAAGTATCCCAACGGCCAACTGTTCACCCACGGCATGCACGTGGGATTACCAGATGGGCAAATGGGAAACAGTGAAGTTGGCCATATGAATCTGGGAGCCGGCAGGATCGTTTACCAGGATCTGGCAAAGATCAATCTCGCAGTGGAAAAAGACCATTTGAAAAACGAGCCGGTACTTCAGCAAGCGTTCCACTATGCCAAGGAAAACAATAGAAAGGTGCATTTTCTGGGCTTACTTTCCAATGGTGGCGTCCATTCTCACATTAACCACTTGAAGGGATTACTGAATGCTGCCAATGAATATAAGCTTGATAAGGTGTGCGTTCACGCTTTTACAGATGGCCGTGATGTAGATCCGAAAAGCGGGGTGGACTTTATACGGGAGATACAAAACCATATGCAAGGAACTTCTGCCAAACTGGCTTCTGTTATTGGGCGTTATTTTGCCATGGACCGGGACAAACGTTGGGAGCGTGTTAAGAAGGCCTATGATCTGGTTGTCTTCGGAAAGGGAGCCGCCAGCACTAATGCAACAGTTAGTATGCACCAAAGTTATAAGCAAGGGATCACCGATGAATTCATAGAGCCTATAGTAATGACTGAAAACGGTAGTCCGGTTGGTACGATTTCGGAAGATGATGTGGTTATATTCTTCAATTTTAGAACCGATCGGGGCAGGGAACTTACTGAAGTACTGTCTCAACGAGATGATCCAGAATTCAACATGAAAAAGCTATCGCTATATTATGTTACCCTCACGAACTACGATGACACCTTCCAGAATGTACACGTGGTTTACGACAAAGAAAACTTAAACGACACCTTGGGAGAGGTTATCTCCAAAGCGGGGAAATCGCAGATCCGCATAGCCGAAACAGAGAAATACCCGCATGTAACCTTCTTCTTTAATGGAGGCCGAGAAGTTCCTTTCAAAAATGAAAAACGCATCTTATGCCCCTCACCCAAAGTCGCCACTTATGATTTACAGCCGGAAATGAGTGCCTACGAAGTTCGCGATAAGATCATTCCCGAGATCGAGGCAGGATCGGCAGATTTTATTTGTTTGAATTTTGCGAATCCGGACATGGTTGGACATACCGGAGTGATGGAAGCCGCCATCAAAGCTTGCGAAACTGTGGACCGCTGTACGGCTGAAATCGTAAAGGCCGCAAAGGCGAATGGTTACAGTACTATCATTATAGCAGATCATGGAAATAGCGAAACTATGATCAACCCGGATGGTTCCCCCAATACAGCTCATACCACTAATCCGGTTCCACTTATCCTGGTCGACGAGGATGAAAAATTTATTAAAAATGGCATCTTGGGAAATATCGCTCCTACTATTTTGGACCTAATGGGGCTGCAAAAACCCGATGTCATGACAGAACAATCATTGATCAGAAATTAATATTCTATGAAACAGACTATTTTTTTACTTTCATTGCTCCTGGTATTCGCCTGTAGATCCAACGGTGACACGCAGGATTCTTCCGAAGAAACAACCCTTGAAATTGAAACGAATAGCGAATTGAACATATTGGTTCCCGACGAAGAGGACGGAGGAGAAATGCTATTGGGTAAAATCAACAGGAAAGGACTGGAAACGGAACTCTTCCGGGAGTGGTTCGATGAGAACTATAAGGCTCATGTACTGGATACGGTAACGGTCGACTCATTGATCGAGTTACAAAATGACCTCACGATTAAAGTCTTCATGGGTACCTGGTGCGAGGATAGTCAGCGAGAGGTTCCGGCCCTATTTAAAATATTGGACGCAATGCAATTTGAGGAAAAAAATCTTGAAATGATTGCGGTTTCTCATGACAAAGACACTCCCCAGGGCTATGAGAACGATCTTAAGATCGAATATGTCCCCACCATAATTTTGTCCAAACCGGGTATCGAGACAAATCGAATAGTAGAATATCCACAACAAACCCTGGAGAAGGATCTACTCCAGATCTTAAAAGGAAAACCCTATAAGCACGCCTATCAGGACTAAAAGGACAAAAATTCGTAGTTTTGCAATCTAATTTATCCCCAGATGATTCATGATACAATGACGATCGCGGTCGATTTTGACGGAACCATTGTCGAAGACCAGTACCCAAGTATAGGCAAACCCCAACTTTTTGCCTTCGAAACCTTAAAAAAGCTGCAGGAGAAGGGCCACCGACTCATACTCTGGACCTATCGACACGGGAAAGCGCTGGATGAAGCCGTTGACTTCTGCAAACAAAATGGAATTACATTTTACGCGGTCAATAAAAGTTTCCCAGAAGAAAAATTCGAAACAAAATACAGCAGGAAGATCAATGCCGATCTCTTTATCGATGATCGAAACTTTGGCGGCATGGTGAGTTGGGGAGAGATCTATCAAAAAATTATCGGCGAGGAAAGCCCAAAAGCAGACCCTCCTAAACGCAAGAAAAGCTGGTTCGGAATTTAACCTATGATCATTACAAAAACACGGGAAGAAATTGAATTGATGCGCGAGAGCGCTCTGGTGGTTTCAAGAACCCTGGGTATGCTGGCCTCCGAAGTCAAACCGGGAGTAACTACCAAACACCTGGACAAGATAGCCGAAGACTTTATCAGGGACCAAGGCGCAGTTCCCGGGTTTCTGGGTTTATATGACTGCCCTTCGACACTGTTGACAAGTGTAAATGAGGCGGTGGTTCATGGGTTACCCACAGATCAACCCCTGAAAGAGGGAGATATCGTCGCCATCGACTGCGGTGCTGTGAAAAATGAATTCTATGGAGACCATGCGTACACCTTCGAGGTTGGTGAGGTTACAGACGAAACGCGCCAGTTACTTCGGGTCACCAAAGAATCATTGTATATTGGAATTAGAGAGTTAAAAGTGAACAACCGCGTAGGCGATGTGGGGTACGCCATTCAAAATTATTGTGAATCCTTCGGTTATGGAGTGGTTCGAGAATTGGTAGGCCACGGACTGGGCAGGAAACTGCATGAAGACCCTGAAATGCCTAATTATGGGCGAAGAGGTAGAGGAAAAAAATTACTGGAAGGAATGACTGTCGCAATCGAACCTATGATCAACATGGGAACCCACAGGGTCAAGCAGCTCTCCGATGGATGGACCATTGTTACCAAAGATGGTAAACCAAGTGCTCATTTCGAACACAACGTGGCCATCGTGGATGGGAAACCCGAATTGCTTTCTACCTTTGCCTATGTATATGATGCGCTTGGGATAAGCAGTGATGAAGAAGATGAATTCCGAGTCGAAAAATTTGTGTTGTAACCAAAGGCAGCATGCAAAAATTCTTTAAATTCTTCCTGAATGCAATCCCACGACCCCTGCTTATCAGGATAAGTTACCTGCTTAGACCCATCCTTGCACTTTTCCTGCGTGGTAAAAACCATACCGATCCAATTGACGGCAAGTCCTATAGAAAATTTCTTCCCTATGGATACGAAAAGGTGCGAGAAAATGTCCTGGCACCAGGAACGCTTTCTCTGGAAAGACATCGCTTATTTTGGCTCTATCTGAACAATGAAACTTCCTTTTTTCAGTATCCTCACAAGGTGTTGCACTTCGCGCCGGAGCAAGCTTTTTTAAGACGAATTAAGAAATTAAAACACATTGACTATACTACCACCGATTTGAATTCGCCCATTGCCGATGTAAAAGCCGACATCTGTGATTTACCCTTCGAAGACGGTGCGTTCGATTTTATAATTTGTAATCATGTATTGGAACACATTCCGGATGACCGGAAGGCGATGAAGGAACTGTACCGGGTTCTTTCCAAGGGTGGAATGGCCATTGTCCAGGTGCCCTATGATCGAAATCGAGACACTACTTTCGAGGATGATTCCATTACCGATCCCAAGGAGCGGGCCCGTATTTTCGGTCAATATGATCATGTGAGGATTTATGGATTGGATTATTTCGATAAATTGGCATCGGTTGGTTTTAAGGTTGATGCTGTGGATTATACCACGAATTTTTCTGCTGAAGAGATCGAAAAATATCGTCTTTCAAAAGGAGAGCTGCTCCCCGTTTGCACCAAATAAGTCTCGTTTTATAAAAACAGACCGAGAATTCCTATTTACCCTGACAAATGGTTTGTAATTCAGCAATTTCAGTGATACATTAGGAGAAGTCTAATGAGAACACTTGCATTCATTTTCGTGATTTTTTTCACTTTGGAATTACTGGGTCAACAACCCAGTGATTGTACTACTCCCATTCTGGTTTGTGGTAATGTGAATTTCGGACTTGAACCGGACGGGGTGGGTTTCGACGAATTTTCTTTACCTGGAAATATTCGGCCAAGCTGTTACCATTTCAACCTGAACACCATTTGGTTGAAATTTGAATTCGACAGTGACGGGGTCTTCATCTTCGATCTCATTCCCATCAACGGAACCGATGACTACGATTTTGCCATTTTCGGACCCAACGTAACTTGCGAAGAACTGGGAGCGCCCATTCGTTGTTCCAGTACCAATCCACAAGCTGCAGGAGTTCCTGCAAATACTGGATTGAACATGGAGGAGACAGACCACAGTGAAGGCCCGGGAGAAGATGGCAATGGATACCTCCAGTTCATCGATGTATTAGCGGGGGACGTATTTTATATGATCATCGACCGACCGCATGGTTCGGGAAAATTTGACCTGGCCTACACAGGTACTGCCGAATTACCTCCCCAGCCCGTGGCCCACTCGATTGGCTCCATCGTTGAATGCGAAATGGACGCTGAAGTAGACGAATCGATCCCTATCGATTTTGAGCCGTTTATTCCAGAGATAATTCAATCACAAACCGGTGTTTCAGTAAGCTTTCATGAAAGCCTGAACGATGCCAATATCGGGGTTAACGATCTAAGTAGTCCCTATTTCAATACAGAGAATCCCCAAACCATTTACTACCGCGTCGAGATTGAGAAGACAGGTTGTTTCGACATCAACGAGTTCACGATCACGGTGGAACAGCCCTTCCAACTCGAACTTCCCGATGATCTAATTGTTTGCGATAACCAGGAAGAGCCCGTTATTTTGGGTACCCGTCCGGGTTATGCTTATTATGAGTGGAGCACGGGAACGGAAGGACCCGATACCAACGAGATCGAGATCACCGAAAGCGGTGTGTACTGGGTGATCGCAACGAACACCGATGGATGTAAGGTGAAGACCGAAACAGTCGTTGAGGCAGGACGAGCCCCTTTGATCTCCCAAGTGATCGTGGAAGACTTCAATTTCACCCACAACTTCATTGTGGTGGAAGTGGAGGGTACTGATGAATATGAGTACGCATTAGACAACGACTTCTATTTTCAAACTGAAAATCGATTTACAGGGGTATCTCGTGGTTATCATACTGTTTATGTAAAAGATGATAAAGGTTGTGGGATTGCTTCACAACAGGTTTTGGTATTGGATTATCCAAGATTCTTTACACCGAATGGAGATGGCATCAACGATACATGGCAGATCATTGGTATAAATGAACTTCCGGCTACTCGCATGAAAATCTATGATCGCTATGGTAAGATCCTGAAGGAATTATCACCACTTTCAGAGGGCTGGGACGGTATTTATAAC
>JABDNM010000087.1 GCA_013043825.1 Flavobacteriaceae bacterium | reverse complement strand
TGGTATTCTCCTTCAGGAATGGTAATGTTCGGAGTAAAAGTAATTCCTGTTCCATTTCTAGCATCAATGAGGTTATAATCTCCGGCGTCAAATACTTCTCCGGTAGAACTCGTAAAGGTGATGTCCGAAATTAGGTAGACTAGTTTGGAGAGCGTCAAAACCTCTCCGTTGGCATTTGTATAGGTGGTTACATCAAAATCGGCATTTGTAATTGTAGCGCCATCAAAATTTTGTGTAAAACTAAAATTTACGGTTGTGTTGACAGGCGTTGTTGGGTCATTATCATCATTATTGCATGCAGCTAAAACAACACTCATAGCAAGTAAGAGGGCAATTTTTTTCATTTTGTAATTATAACTTTGAGATTATTAAATTTTTTATTTCAGTTTCACGATGAGGGCATCTTTGAGTCCCTGAAATCGTGGTATGTCTTTATCATTACTTTCGGTATTACCAACCATGATGACCGAAGTTCCGTCATGTCCAAGAATGGCGTCATCGCCAAAATCGAAGTTGGATCCTCCAATGGTCTTTTCAAATACCAAAGATCCGCTAGAATCCATGATCACAACCCAGGCATCGTTCTCACCATTATTGGCAGCAACATCGCCATCGGCACTTCTAGTGGCACCTGCCATGAGGTAATTTCCATCATTTAATAGGGTAACGCTTCTGGCCGAGTCGAATTGTGTTCCACCAATGGATCGATTCCAAATAATGTTTCCACTCGCATTGAACTTCACTGCCCAAAGGTCGGCGTTACCTTTGGGGTTGGTAACGTCCTGATCTTCACTTCTTGAATCACCAACGAACAAATAATTACCATCGGATGCGGTAGTTCCCGCGTAACCGTTCTCGATCTCAGAGCCTCCGAAGGATTTGGCCCATTGCTTAACACCTGTGGGACTTACTTTCACAACCCAGTAATCGTAACTTCCTCTACTGTCGGTTATGTCAAAGTCAACACTTTCAGAAGAACCCAAAAGAAGGAAACCTCCGTCGCTGGTCTCAATGGCATCATAGCTTCTATCATTATTGCTGCCACCAAAATAGCGTCTCCAAATATAATCGCCGTTCGCATCGAGTTTCATGGCCCAATATTCTCCTACTCCGTGGCGATTACCATTATTGCTTCGGCCATCGTTTCCGGCACCACCACTAGCTGTAACATCAAAAAACCCTGTTACAAAATAGCCACCGTCCTTAGTTGGGAAAACATCAAATGCCTGGTCGCTTCCAAGGTATCCAAATGTCTTGTTCCACTGCTTGTCACCGTTCGCATTTAATTTTAAGATCCAATAGTCATGAAATCCGGCATTTCCGGTAACGTCTCCATCGTTGCTTCGGCTGTAGCCGGCAACAATGTAACCTCCATCGGGTGTGTTGGAAATATGATTTGCGACATCGTCATTGGACCCTCCAAACGTACGGTTCCATAGGATCGCTCCGCTTTCGGAAATTTTCAGGATCCAGAAGTCACTGTCGGTGCCGGTTCTACCAACCAGGTCTCCGTCCATGCTGCTTGTGGTTCCTGCAACTACATACGTATTGTCATTGCTTCGTACCACAGAGACCGCCTGGTCAATTTCACTTCCTCCAAAGGTCCTAACCCAATCGATCTCTCCCTGGAATCCCTGAGGCGGGTTGGTATCATCAACAGTTCCTCCTCCGTCATCATCGGGTGGGACAGGATCCGGGTTGTCTTTGGTGCATGAGCCAATAGCAATACCCATAAGCACAGAGAAAACCAATAATTTTAATACATTTTTCTTTTTCAATAGCATTTTAAAAATATTAGTTCACAACCAATCTTTTCGTCGTACTGTTGTTCACTTTAACCAAATACATACCTGAGTTCAGATTTGATATGTCCAACGTCTCAGAAAAGTTGTTTGCAAATTGTTTGTTCATAACGAGTTGTCCCAATACATTGTAGATCGCAACTTGAGAAATTACTTCGTTGTTAGAAGCAATCGTCAATTTATTGGTGGCAGGATTTGGAGTAAGACTGAAGTCACCGGGACTTAATTCTTCAACTCCTAAAAGCGGGTTTTTAACAAGGAAAAATCCTTCATCTCCGGATATTACGATGTTACCACTGGCGAAGAACGGATAAACGTTCCAGGATCCGCCAAAGCCGGCACCGTTGGTTCCGGGAATGGTGTCAAAATATCCAATTTCTGTCATATTCTGATTCTCGATATCGCTAACGTCGATCGCACGAAGTCCTGCATTGTAATTTGCCATATAAAAGACGCCGCTTTTCACATAACCGTTATGGTCGATCGCGGGCGTAGGTCCTGTGTATTCATAATGTACAGTTGGATTATCGAGATCGGAAACATCAAAAACAATGGTTCGGGTATTAAATCCAAAATTTAGCTCATCGATCTCATCTCCCACGAACAGGTAGTGCTGGTCTTCACTAAGCCAAGCTTGATGCGTGTAGGACACATTTCCATAATTTCCATTTGAAATAGGTGATGGGTTTCCTTTGTCGGTTACATCAACGATCGCGATCATATCCTCATTGCTACCAATAAAAATTTCCTGTCCGCTATAATCCGAATCGGGACCTGTGTAGGTTACGATCTGTGCATCATGGCTGTATCCATCCAGACTATAAC
>JABDNM010000060.1 GCA_013043825.1 Flavobacteriaceae bacterium | reverse complement strand
CTTTTACGTTTACTGCGTTCAATCCTTTGTTTCCTTCTTTAAGTTCGAATTCTACTTCATCTCCCTCACGAATTTCATCGATAAGTCCTGAGATGTGTACGAAATGATCTTTGTCTGCTCCTTCTTCAGTAATGAATCCATATCCTTTGGAGTCATTGAAGAATTTTACTGTTCCTTTACTCATTATATAAAATTAAATTAATAGGGCGCAAAGTTAAGTTATTATTTATTTAACTCACGCATATTTTAGCATTTACTTTGCAAAAAGTATTAAATCCTCAGTATCGTCCTTGAATTTATAGGTTCCCTGTTCCCGCAATCCCAGCTTTTTCAGGAGTTTGATGGAAGCAACATTTTCGCGCTTGGTGAAACCTAAGATCTCGGTAATCCCCAATTGTTCCCTTGCAAAGCGCATTACTTCGGAAGCCGCCTCGAAACCATAACCCTGCCCGTAATAGCCCGGTAAAAAAGCAAAACCGATATCAGGGTGTTTCAGATCGTCCCGCTGGTAAAGTCCGCAGGCACCTATGGTCTTACCACTTTCCTTCAGTTTTACTGTATAAGAGCCGAAGCCGTGTTCGTCATAAATGGGCAAATAATTCTTCTTGATGTAATTTTCAGCATCGGCTATGCTGCGCACGTTCCGGTCACCAATGTATTTGAGCCAGTCTTCACTATTAAAAAGTTCGACGTAAAAAGGTGCATCCCGGGTACTTATCTTGTTCAAAATTAAACGTTCGGTCTCCAGGAATGACATACAATCGATTTTGCTGATTTTTTGGATTATTCAACGACCACTTTTTCTGTATGGAAGTCTTTTAGAAAGCGAGCTTAAATCCAGGCTGGATTCTTTGGAAGTTACGGTGATATCATCCCAACCGTCGTTGTCGAAGTCGAAAAATGAAATTCCTCCTCCCAGTGTGCCATTGGCATAAGTAATCCCCCCATATCCCAGCGCCGTGGTTTGTTTGTTAAAAAGTACTTGGGCCATTGAGGCTGAACAGATAGCCAAACCCAAAACGAGGGTAATAAAATGAATAACCCGCATGAGAGAGAAGGTATTGGTTGTCTCTCAAAGATAGTAAATACTGCGCTTATTTTTCAAACAGAGGCCTGCCCGCCATCATCGCATTGACCTGATTTGCAATGGTTTCCAAAACCGATTCATTCTCGAAATTCCTGATCACTTCATCGATAAGATCCACGATAACACCCATGTCGCTTTCAACTAAACCACGTGTGGTTATAGCCGCAGTACCAATACGAATTCCACTCGTAACAAACGGAGATTTATCATCAAAGGGGACCATGTTCTTATTTACTGTTATGTCTGCTTTCCCAAGCGCCTCTTCAGCCTCCTTTCCAGAGATATTTTTATTCCGAAGGTCGATGAGCATCATGTGGTTATCGGTACCTCCGCTAATGATATGATAGCCTTTTGCAACAAAGGCCTGTGCCATGACATCTGCATTTTTTTTCACCTGGATCATATAATGCAGGAAATCGTCTGTGAGAGCCTCCCCAAAAGCGATGGCTTTGGCAGCAATAACATGCTCCAGCGGTCCGCCTTGATTTCCGGGGAAAATTCCAGCATTCAGCAAGGCAGACATTTTCTTCAAATTACCATTCTTCAACTTTAAACCGAAGGGATTATCAAAATCTTTCCCCATCAGGATCATTCCACCTCGGGGTCCCCGCAAGGTCTTGTGTGTAGTCGTGGTTACCACATGGCAATGAGGCATGGGATCGCTAATAATACCCTTGGCTATAAGACCAGCGGGATGCGCGATATCTGCGAACAAGATTGCATTTACTTTGTCTGCAATCTCCCTGAATCTTTTATAATCTATTTCCCGAGAATAGGCCGATGCACCGGCAATGATCATCTTGGGTTGTTCTTCAATAGCGATCGCCTCGATTGCATCGTAATCCAATCTTCCGGTCTCTTTGTCTACGCCATAGAAAACAGGCTGGTAAAGTTTCCCGGAAAAATTGACCGGTGACCCGTGCGTGAGGTGGCCGCCATGGGACAGATCGAATCCTAAAAACTTATCTCCCGGCTGCAAACAGACTGCAAAAACAGCGGTATTGGCCTGAGACCCACTGTGAGGCTGTACGTTGACGTATTCTGCTCCAAATAGTGTTTTAGCCCGGTCGATGGCGATTTGTTCCACCTCATCCACGATCTCGCAACCCCCGTAATACCTCTTCCCGGGGTATCCCTCGGCATATTTATTTGTGAGCACCGACCCGGTTGCTTCCATGACCTGATCGCTTACAAAATTTTCAGATGCGATCAATTCCAATCCGTTGAGTTGTCTCTGTTTTTCGGCTTCTATAAGCTCGAATATCTGTTCATCTCTATCCATCGTAACTGTGGCGTTAATTAATCGTCAAAAATAGCAAAATCACCCCGTTAGTCCTTCAGAAATTATATATTTGATTAACATTTTACCAACAAAAAAAAACTATGCTATTAACCGCTAACGACCCCTCACGCAAATCCTGGCTGGATGTACCCAAGAACAGTGATTTCCCTATTCAGAATATACCCTTCGGAGTATTCCTCACACGTGACGATGTGATCACAATTGGAACCCGAATTGGCGACTACGCCATCGATCTGGGCGCCATGCATCAATTGGGCTATTTCCAGGGGATCGAGTTAACCGACGATATCTTTTTACAGGATTCACTAAACGATTTCATCGCAGATGGCCGAAAGACCTGGCGCCTGGTGCGTAATCGAATCTCCGATATATTTCTCGAAACCAGTCCAGGGCTCAGGGACCACAAAGAACATCGAAAAAAAGTATTATTCACCTTGGACGAGATCGAAATGCAATTGCCGGTAGACGTTGGTGACTATACCGATTTTTACGCAAGCAAAGAACACGCCACAAACGTAGGTTCCCTGTTCCGGGATCCGGAAAACGCATTACTGCCCAATTGGTTGAGAATACCTATTGGTTATCACGGAAGAAGCTCTTCTATTATTCCTTCGGGTACTCCTGTTCGTCGCCCGATAGGACAAACCAAACCCGGTGAGGATGGCGTACCTGGCTTCGGACCAACGAATTTGCTGGATTTTGAACTGGAAATGGCGTTTATAACCACTGCGGCCAACGATCTGGGTAAGCGTGTTAAAATCGATGAGGCGGAAGATTATATATTTGGCTTGGTACTGTTTAACGATTGGAGCGCACGCGATATCCAGGCATGGGAATACGTGCCCCTAGGGCCATTTCTTGGTAAGAACTTCGCCAGTACCATCTCTCCGTGGATCGTTACTCTGGATGCCCTGGAGGGTTTCAGAGTAGATGGGCCAAAGCAAGACCCCGAACCACTTCCCTATCTAAAACAGCAAGGCGCTAAAAACTTCGACATTCACCTTGAAGCTATCATTCAACCCGAGGGCGGAAAGGAAAATGTGGTTGCAAAATCAAATTTCAAATACATGTATTGGTCCATGGCTCAACAGCTTGCACATCACACGGTCAACGGATGTAATGTTCGAAGCGGTGATATGATGGGCAGTGGAACCATCTCGGGACCTACCAAAGATAGCTACGGATCCATGCTGGAACTAACCTGGCGAGGCCAGAACCCGCTTAAACTGGATGACGGAAGCGAACGAAAGTTCATAGACGATAATGATACGGTCATACTACGCGGGTATTGTGAAAACGAAAACGTACGCATAGGCTTTGGAGATTGCATCGGTAAAGTGCTGCCTGCCAGAAAGTTATAACTTTGGCATCACAATTGTAATTCTTACCCCAATAACCAATATTTATTATTATGAGACCTACAATTACCCTATGCATATTGACACTGTTGCTGGTAAGTTGTAATAGTGTGAAACGGAATCAGAAGCTGTTGGCTTCTGGCAATTATGACCAGGCAATAGCACTTGCCGTAAAAAAACTCGCGAAAGATCGTGATTCACGTAAAAGTGCCGATCATATCCTGTTATTGGAAGAAGCCTATAAAAAGGTAGTGAGTGAAAATACACGACGAATAAGTTTTCTTGCCAAGGATCAAAGCCCAGGAGCAAATCGGGAAATTTATTATACCTATATCAGATTACGCGACCGTCAGGACCGTATCAGGCCCCTGCTTCCTTTATACAACACCGAATTAGGCCGAAATGCAAAGTTTAAGATGACCGATTATGGCGACGAGATAATCAACGCCCGCGATGCCTATGCAGAAGACTTGTATGCTGAAGCCCTAACCCTACTTGGTTATAATACTGTGATAGAATCCCGTGCCGCCTATGATAAGCTGGCCGAACTTCAAAGGGTAAACTCCAATTATCCCAATCTTAGGGATCAATTGAACGAAGCACGTTTCAAGGGAACCGATTTTGTGAAAGTAAGTCTGAACAATCGAAGTGGACAGATGATTCCTCATCGGCTCCAACGAGAATTGCTGGATTTCAATACCTATGGGCTGGACGACTTCTGGACCGAATACCATGCCGATGCGGAGAATGGCATCGATTATAATTTCGGTATCGTCATGAATTTTATGGATATTTCCATTTCTCCTGAACGCATTTCAGAAAAGGAATATGTGCGTAGAAAAAAGATCAAAGACGGTTGGGAATACGTGCTGGACCAGAACGGCAACGTAAAGAAAGATAGCCTGGGCAATGATATCAAGGTAGATGTTTATAAAAATATTTCCGCACGTGTGATGTACACAACCCAAACAAAAAGTGTATTGGTTGGTGGAGACGTTTTATACAAAGACCTGGAACGAAACCGGTTGTTGAACAGGCATCCGCTTGCTTCAGAATTTGTCTTCGAAAATGAGTTCGCAAAGTTTCGGGGAGATGAACGGGCGCTCACAGAAGAAGATTTGAAATTCATCAAGAACGATTTCATTCCATTCCCACCTTACGAACAAATGATATTCGATGCCGGGGAAGACATCAAAGCTCGCCTTAAAGAGATACTCAAAAACAACAGCATACGATAGAAAAAAGCTCCTTTCGAGGAGCTTTTTTATTATACATATTGCTGAAGTGAAGCAGCCTGGATCCCATGGTGGGAAGCATGAGCCACCGTGGCACCATTTTTCACTACTATGAGCTGCGGGCTCTGGTGGACCACCTGGAACTTATACCCTACCTCGTCGGAAACTTCTCGGAATGCCAACAGATCCAGGTAATAGAGCTTTATTTGATTCGCTTCAAGATCATAGGCCCTTTCAAAATTGCGCAACACCATGCGGCTTATTCCGCATCGCGTGGAGTGCTTAAATATAGCTACCGGAGTTGTTCTAGATTCAGCTTCGATGTCTTCCAGTTGTTCCACGGTTGTGAGTGGTTTCCAGGGAATCGACTCATTATTATTGGTTTCTGAAGGGTTTTTGGATCCAAACCATCCGAATAGGCTCATAGATTATTTTTTTGCAAATATAACGTCAATTTTCAGTTCTCCTGAAAGGCCTTCAGTCAAAATGTCTGTAAAAACCTTACAAACAGCGTCAAAATGACCGAATTTAAAAATGGCTCGTCTTTTGACAAGTTGGATTAATAAAATAGACATCTATGAACTTTAATAATTTTACTATAAAATCCCAGGAAGCTGTTCAGCAAGCACAACAAATTGCACAGGGAATGGGACACCAGCAGATCGAGAATGAGCATATCTTAAAAGCTATCCTCTCGGTTGATGAAAATGTTACGCCTTTCTTGCTTAAAAAGTTGAATGTGAATGTAGATTTACTTCAGCAGCTGCTCGATAAGCAGTTGGAAAGCTTTCCGCAGGTAAGCGGAGGCGAGCTAATGCTCTCTCGCGAGGCAGCGAAATCGGTGAACGAAGCAAGCATAGTGGCAAAGAAGATGAAGGACGAATATGTTAGTATAGAGCATTTGTTATTGGCCATCTTCAAGTCCAAGAGCAATATTGCCCAGGCTTTAAAGGATCAGGGTGTTACTGAAAAAGGCCTGAAGAGCGCGATCGACGAATTACGAAAAGGAGAAAGAGTAACTTCACAAAGCGCCGAAGACACCTACAATTCCCTAAACAAATACGCACGTAATCTCAATGATCTGGCAATCAATGGCAAGCTGGATCCGGTGATTGGTCGTGATGAAGAGATCCGCCGAATTCTGCAGATCTTATCTCGTAGGACCAAAAACAACCCTATGTTGGTTGGAGAACCAGGAACCGGTAAAACGGCCATTGCCGAAGGACTTGCGCATCGAATTGTCGATGGGGACGTTCCGGAGAACCTAAAATCTAAGGTGGTTTATTCCTTAGACATGGGCGCTCTCATAGCTGGAGCCAAGTTCAAGGGAGAGTTTGAAGAGCGGTTGAAATCGGTTATCAAGGAAGTGACCTCTAGTGAAGGAGACATTGTCTTGTTCATCGATGAGATCCATACACTTGTAGGAGCCGGTGGCGGACAAGGAGCCATGGATGCTGCGAACATTTTGAAGCCTGCGTTAGCCAGAGGTGAACTTCGTGCAATTGGCGCAACTACATTGGATGAATACCAAAAATATTTCGAAAAAGACAAAGCACTGGAACGTCGTTTCCAGAAAGTAGTGGTCGACGAACCCGATACCGAGAGTGCGATTTCAATTCTACGTGGAATCAAGGAAAAGTATGAGACACATCATAAGGTTCGTATCAAGGACGAAGCGATCATTTCGGCCGTAGAATTGAGTCAGCGATATATCACCAATCGATTCCTGCCCGATAAGGCAATTGACCTTATGGACGAAGCTGCTTCGAAGTTGCGTATGGAGATCAACTCCAAGCCTGAAGAGCTGGATGTTCTGGATAGAAAGATCATGCAACTTGAGATCGAGATAGAGGCCATAAAACGCGAGAAAGACGAGGCCAAACTTAAGAGCTTGCGTTCCGATCTGGCGAATCTAAAGGAAGAGCGCAACGAGCTTAATGCTAAATGGAAGAGTGAAAAAGAAGTTGTTGACAACATTCAGAATACCAAAAAAGACATTGAAGAATTCAAGCTGGAAGCCGAACGAGCAGAGCGGGAAGGAAACTTTGGAAAGGTGGCGGAATTGCGTTATGGAAAGATCAAAGAGGCACAGGAGAGATTACTGGAACTCGAGAAAGAACTGGCCGAAAACCAAAGTGGAAGTTCCTTGATCAAAGAAGAAGTAACCAATGAGGACATTGCCGAAGTAGTTGCTAAATGGACCGGAATACCGGTGACTAAAATGCTACAGAGCGATCGTGAAAAATTGCTCAAACTTGAGGACGAACTTCATAAGCGCGTGGTGGGACAGGATGAAGCGATTGAAGCCGTAAGTGATGCCATTCGAAGAAGCCGAGCCGGCCTGCAGGATGATAAAAAGCCCATTGGGACCTTCCTGTTCCTGGGAACGACTGGCGTGGGTAAAACCGAATTGGCGAAAGCCCTGGCAGAATATCTTTTCGACGATGACAACGCGATCACGCGCATCGACATGAGTGAATACCAAGAACGTCATAGTGTAAGCCGTTTGGTGGGTGCTCCCCCCGGATATGTGGGTTACGACGAAGGCGGACAACTTACTGAAGCTGTTCGGCGGAAGCCTTATTCGGTGGTGTTACTGGACGAAATAGAAAAGGCGCATCCCGATACTTTCAACATTTTACTGCAATTATTGGATGAAGGAAGACTTACCGATAACAAAGGTCGTTTGGCTGACTTTAAAAACGCGATCGTCATAATGACCAGTAACATGGGAAGTGCTGTGATACAGGAACGCTTTGAAAATTTGAAAGACCCGGATACTGCAATGGAAAGTGCCAAGGTCGAAGTACTAGGTTTGCTGAAACAAGTCATGCGACCGGAATTTTTAAACCGGATCGACGATATAGTCATGTTCACACCATTAAGCAAGGAAGATATTAGCCAGATCGTTGGACTTCAATTACGGGGAGTTACCAGAATGCTCGCTAAGCAAGGTATTACAATGGACGCTACCAATGACGCTATCACTTACCTGGCGGAAAAAGGATTCGATCCTCAATATGGCGCGAGACCAGTAAAGCGAGTCATTCAACGAGAAGTATTGAACCAATTGTCTAAGGAGATACTTGCAGGAAAGATCACAACAGATAGCATAATTCTTCTCGATAGTTTTGATGACACCTTGGTTTTCAGAAATCAGGGAGACCTGGTGAGCAATGAGTAAGTAGTTTTTTTTCATGTTTAGAGTTAGTTAGTTGATAACCACCCGGGACTACGGTTTCGGGTGGTTTTTATATTTCGTACTCTGGAGAATTGTGTACTTTCGCAAGAGATGCACATTGTGAAATACATAGTTTTAACTTTGATCTTTATTGGCTTGTTTTCTTGTGAATCCAAGCCCAAACCCATCGCCGATAGCCGCACAAACGACTATGCGCTTTACGACCAGAATGGTGATTTCCATAGATTATCCAGATACAACGACCACAATGCGATCGTGTTATGGGTTCAGGGAAACGGTTGCCCCATTGTGCGAAATGCATTGAATGATTTTCATGAGATCGTACAGGAGTTTGGCCCTAAGGGTTTTCAGTTTTTTATGTTGAACAGTAACTTGCAGGACAACCGAGAAAAAATTCGTGCAGAAGCTGAAGCATATAATTTCCAGGTTCCGGTTTTGGTAGATTCAGCTCAATTGTTAGCCGATGAACTGAACATCACCTTAACCGCCGAGGCAATCGTCCTGCACCCAACGACTCGAGAAATTCTATATCGGGGACCTATAAACGACCGTCTGGATTACGAAGCGCTGAAGGATAATGCTAGTCGGAATTACCTGTCTGAAGCCTTAATCGCTGTACTTGCGAGGAAACTTCCGAAGGAAAAACAAAAAATGGCCAAAGGCTGTAAGGTCACACGCCTAAGCAGTTTGGAAAAAAACGAAACCCTCACTTACACTCGGGACATTGCCCCTTTACTCATCGATCACTGCATTCGCTGTCATCGAGAAGGAGGGATCGCGCCCTGGGCCATGACCGATTATGCTACGATAACGGGCTGGTCATCGATGATGCGTGAGGTACTAATAAGCAAACGCATGCCGCCCTGGAAGGCAGATCCAGAAGTTGGAGAATTTGAAAATTCCTTTGCTCTGCATGATAGCAACGCCCGAAAGATCATGCGATGGATCGATGCAGGAATTCCGGCAGGTGAAGGAAACGATCCACTTGCCGCCTTGCCCGCCTACGAGCAAAGTTGGAAGTACGGCGAACCCGATTTGATAATGACCTTGAACGAAGAGACCATCCCTGCAGACCGATTAATTCCTTATAGATATCAGGATCTGGAGTTAGGGCTGGCAAAGGATACCTGGTTAAAGGGTGTTGAGATTCAGCCCGGTAATCCAAAGACCGTACATCATGTGGTGCTCACCAATACTGAAACCAACAAGCAAAGTCCCATCACCAATCGTCCGGCACGTCCCTGGACAGATAATTATATTGCGCTGGCAGGAGGTGTGGACCAGGCCACTCTATTTCCGGAAGATACCGGTGTTTTTCTACCAAAGGATACCAAACTCACTATGCAGATCCACTACACGCCCACAGGAAAAATTGAAAAAGATCGAACCCGCGTAGGATTCTACTTTCACGACTCAATTCCGAAGATGGAATTTCTGGCATTATCACCGTCCAATGTGCAATTTGTTATTCCACCCTACGCTAAAAATGCGGCGTTAAGCATCGCAGATACCATCAACAGGGACATTCAGATCCATTATGTGGTACCACATATGCACTACAGGGGAAAAAGTATTAAAATGTTTGTGGAACTGCCGGATGGAAACAAACAACCATTGATTTCGGTGGCAGATTATAGTTTTAACTGGCAATGGTTGTACAAACTGAAAGAACCAGTCTTTGTTCCTAAAGGTTCTCGCATACTTGTTGAAGGAATTTACGACAATTCGTATCAAAATCCCTTAAATCCCGATCCATCCCAGGAGCTTCGCTATGGTATTCAGAGCACAGACGAAATGCTCATTGGCTTTTTCAATTATACTCTAGAAGATTGAATTTTAAAGGATTGGAGGCGTGTTTGAAAAATAATTTCTGAAATTATTGTAACAAACTGAATCTACTTGACGTCTAGTTATTATATAATTCTTAAAACCAAGCCAATATGAAAACTAACACGAAATACAAAAGAAATTCAGTACTTGCCCTTTACATTGCTTCAATCACGCTAGTGATGATCTCTTACACAGCAATGACACTTGCACAAAATCTATAAAAAAAACCCTCCCGGTACTAACCGAGGAGGGTTCTTCGTAATCAACTAACCAAACAAAAACTACGCCTATAGCGTCTTTTATTATTTACGTAAAAAGTTTCCATTCGGTTTTTTTGTATTTTTAATACAGAAAATACACCTCCCTTGAAAAAACCAATTCTTTTAGTTCTAGTAGTATCAATGTTCCTGGCCTGTGGCCAAAAGAAGGAGCAGCAAACGTCCTCCGAAACTACTTCGGAAAATGCACTTACCACCTATTACCTCATTCGGCATGCCGAAAAGGACCGAAGTGACCCAGAGAACCAGGACCCGTACCTAACCGAGGCGGGCATAGCAAGGGCCAAGAACTGGGCCGGATTCTTTGATAGTATCCCGTTGGATCAAATATATTCAACCGGCTATCATCGTACCCAGCAAACTGCGTCCTATACAGCTTCGGAGAAAGGATTGCAACTTGAGATCTACGACCCTGGGGATCTATACAACCAGGATTTCCAGCTTTTGACGAAAGGACAACGAGTTCTCGTCGTGGGACATAGCAACACCACACCCGAGCTCGTAAACAAAATCATCAAACAGGATACTTATGCGCCCATGAGTGATGATGACAACGCCAGTCTTTACGTTGTACGTATTAAAGGGGAAGTGGCCAAGGTAAAAGTGCTACAGGTAAACTAAATCCAGGATATGCAACACAAAATAGTATCAGAACTAGCAAGGAACAAAGCCGTTTTTGAAGGATTGTTGACCGGTTTGGACCAGGAAGCCTATCTGTGGAAAGTTCAACCGGATAAATGGTGCCTGCTGGAGATAATTTGCCACTTATACGATGAAGAACGGGAAGATTTTCGTGCCCGGGTAAGGCTGGTACTGGAATCACCGGAGGAGCATCATCCATCCATCGATCCACAGGCCTGGGTGAAATCCAGGAAGTACATCGAACAGGACTTCCAAAGTAAACTGGAAAGCTTTTTAAAGGAGCGTGAAATTTCAGTGGCATGGCTCGAATCGCTGGAAGATCCTAAATGGCACAATACCTACAATCACCCCAAGGTAGGGCCTTTGACAGCTGGCTTTTTCCTTTCAAACTGGTTGGCACACGATTACTTACATATCAGGCAGATCACCCGATTGAAATACGACTACCTGGGTCATACTTCAGGCAACGTCCTTGACTATGCGGGCAATTGGATCTGATCTTTAGAATGAATCAGGCGTGTTAAGCTCTACACCCACTGCCTCTGTTTCGATCTTCGACAGCAATTGTAGTTCTCCCTTTTCAAAAAGTTCATCCAGGTTGGAAAGATCTACTTCAAGTGAGTTCGGTTTATAATTGTTGTAA
This sequence comes from Flavobacteriaceae bacterium, assembly GCA_013043825.1. GTDB lineage: Bacteria > Bacteroidota > Bacteroidia > Flavobacteriales > Flavobacteriaceae > Aureisphaera. The sequence continues at coordinate 9,103 of JABDNM010000060.1, read as the reverse complement.
TCAACAAAACGAATACCGTTTACAATACGAGGATTATAGGCTTCTCGAAAGCGTATTCCACCACCGTCGGTTTGATAACTATAGGCAAGATAGTCCACCGTATAGTTTTCTTTATGGATCCAATAGACGAAATGGTCTTCAAAATCTTCTCCACCGCCTTCCTCATTGAATCGTACGCCGATTTCAAAATACGGCTCTCCCTTTATGACGGCTTCACCAAACAGTTCTTTCATCGCTGCGGGAGCCTTCAAATTGTACGGAAGTTGAACAAAATAATGGACGGAATTTACGCTGCTTGTGTATTTTGTCTCAAGAGAATCATGCAATCGTACAAGAGTGTCATTCTTATACCTTCGGAACGAATCATTAGACAAGATATCATGGGTGACGCCACTGGAATCGCTGGTTATCCGTTCATATTGATATTTGCCTCCCATACGCTTACTCACATAACAACGGTCCCGAAACGTGAAATCTATGGTGGCATGATCACAATGATCCTTACAGGCCCGTTGAATCGCCTTTTCAACCACTGCTTCCGCCGTGATCAAGGATTCCTTTTGCTCACAAGCTGCAAGTGCCAAAAACAGGAGTGGTATGGAGAAATAACTGAGTAACTTCATTGTTGCAAATCTAAGCATTAGGTCATTGATTCACGAGAAACCTTACGGATATTGAATATATACCGCAATCAAGTGACCCAGTTCAAATTTTGAATAGCCAAAGCACGGTAATCTCTCGGAATACAAGTTGTTCTTAAAATAAAGTTTTAGTCATGGAAGTTTTCCATGCGTTTTTTGGGTTGAAAGGCGATCGTATTTTAAACTCCAACGAATATTTTTATGCTATTTTTGCCATCGCGATGGCAGATCAGAAAAAAGTTCAAATTAAGAACCGTAAAGCTCGATTCGAATACGAGATCCTGGATAAATATACAGCCGGGATCGTGCTGCGTGGTACCGAGATCAAGGCAATTCGCGAAGGCAAGGCCAGTATTGCTGAGAGCTTCTGTGAATTTTCTAATGGTGAATTGTTTGTGATCAATATGACCATCCAGGAGTATTCCCACGCCACGCATTTTAATCACAGTCCGAAAAGCGAACGAAAGTTACTTCTAAATCGTTCGGAATTAAAAAAGTTGGAAAAGGAAGTTAAAAATACAGGGCTCACCATCATTCCTTTGCTTCTTTATACCAACGAAAAAGGCCTCGCTAAACTGGAGATCGCGCTTTGCCGCGGTAAGAAACAATACGACAAGCGTGAAAGCATCAAGGACCGAGACACCAAACGTGACCTCAGCAGGATTAAAAAGTCGTTCAATAACTAGATGGTGGGTTCGAGTGGTTCGTGCTAACGAATCGTATCGAGTAGCTTAAGCTGCTCGATACTTTTTTCTTCATCCTTTGGTGAAGAAAAACACTCGAAGTAACAAATAGTTCCCAACTAACATTTTCTTAAGAGTCGTTTCGAGGGGATTTCCTAACTTCGGATTTCGAATAATGGACGACCTGCAATTTCTAGGTTCGGCCTCTTAGTAACAGCACTGCATGAAGCAATTCTTTTTTTTCCTTTCTTTCATATCCTTTTTACAATTGAGTGGACAGGTGATAGGTACGGTTACCGATGCTAGCGGTGCACCTCTTCCCTTTGTAAATATTTACCTTGAAAATACCTATACCGGTACCACCAGTAACCAGGAAGGAACGTATACGCTGGATCTCACCGAACCAGGAAAGTACATCATTGTATTTCAGTTCCTGGGTTATACTACCGTGAAAAAAGTGGTTAAGATCAGTGAATTCCCTACGACCCTTGATACCAGTTTGAAGGCCACGGCAGTTAGCCTTGATGAAGTTGTTATATCGGCCAATGAGGATCCGGCCTACCGCATCATTCGCGAGACCATCAAACGTCGAAAGCTAAATCTGGATCGAGTTTCTTCATTTAAAGCAAAATTTTATTCGCGAGGCATTTGGCGTGTCGATAGCATTCCGGAAAAGATCTTCGGACAGGAAGTAGGCGATTTCGACGGTCAGTTGGATTCCACCCGAACCGGAATCATCTATCTTTCAGAAACCATCAGTGAAATCTCGTATCGAAAACCAGACGATTTTAAGGAGCGCATCATCGCCAGTAAGGTGAGTGGTAATGACAATGGCTTCAGCTTTAATAGTGCCCAGGATGCCAATTTCAGTTTTTACGAAAACACCCTGGATCTTAATGCCGACATTGTCTCTCCCATTGCAAGCAATGCCCTGGGTTACTACAGGTATAAACTGGATGGAGTTTTTTACGAAGGAAACAAACTCATCAACAAGATCCAGGTCACCCCACGAAGGCCCAAGGACCGAACCTTCATGGGCACCATATATGTCGTGGAGGACGATTGGCAATTGTATGGAGTTGAGTTGACCACCAATGGCGAAGCGATCCAGGTACCCTTCGTCAAGGAATTGGTATTTAAACAAAATTTTACCTTCGACCAGCGGGAGAATGCCTGGATCAAGATCTCTCAAGCCATCGATTTCAGTTTTGGTTTCTTTGGTTTCAATGGAGATGGAAGATTTATCGCCAACTACAGCAACTACGAATTCGATCCGGAATTTCAGAAAAAGGATTTCAGCAACGAAGTGCTGTTTTTTGAGCCATTTGCAAACAAAAAGGACAGCTTATTTTGGAAAGAAGTGCGTCCGGTACCGTTAACTTCTGAAGAACAGAACGATTATATTCGAAAAGATAGTTTACAGGAACTTCGGAAATCCCGGAAGTTTCTGGACTCCCTGGATGCAAAAGGAAACAAATTTGGGGCATTGGATCCGCTTTTCGGGTATACCTATACCAATACTTTCAGAAAATGGAATCTCGAATATAACGCTCCATTGCCAGGTGTTCATTTCAACACTGTGCAAGGCTGGAACAGCGCCATCGGATTGAATTTCTTTAAGTGGTATGATGAAAACCGAACCCGATGGATCAATGCCAACGTGAGCGCCGATTATGGTCTTTCAGAAGATCGGTTACGATTTACCGGTTCGATTTCCAAAAACTTCAATCGCATCAATCGACTCCGCCTCGGATTATCCGGTGGTAATGCGGTGCGCCAGTTCAATTCGGAACGACCCATCTCACCCATTGTTAATACGATCTCCACTTTGTTCTTCGAACGTAATTATATGAAGGTCTACGAACTAATCTATATCCAGGGAAATTGGAGCCAGGAGTTATTCAACGGATTGCGAATCTTCGCGGATGTGAGTTACGAAAAGAGGAACCCATTGTTCAATACCACCACATATGTTACCCTACCCCGGGATGAGATTGTTTATTCTTCTAACAATCCATTGGATCCAACCGACTTCGACACACCAGCCATCAACGAACACAATCTGGTGAAGGTTCAAGTTGATGCTTTTATCACCTTCGGACAAAAATACATGACCTACCCCGATGGCAAATTCAATTTGGGTGGTGGGAAATATCCAAGACTTAGGTTTCGGTTCGAAAGCGGACTCGCAGCTAGTGAATCCAAATACAACTTCAGTCAAATTAGCGCTCGATTAAATCAGTCGGTTGACGTTGGTAATGTGGGAGACTTCGCCTACAACCTGAAAGGAGGTACATTTTTTAATGCGAAAGATATCTCCTTTGTGGACTACCAGCACTTTAATGGCAATGAGACACGAGTAGGAACTTCCTTTCGATATACCAATGTGTTTAATTTACTGCCCTACTATCAGTTAAGTACCAACAAAAACTACTTCGAGGGTCATTTTGAACATAATTTCGAAGGTTGGATTCTTGGAAAGATCCCCGGCATCAATCAATTGAATTTCAACCTGGTGACCGGTGCGCACTTGTTAGCAACTCAGAATAACAATCCTTACAGTGAGGTTTCGGTAGGAATTGATAATATTGGCTGGGGTAGTTTTCGCTTCTTCCGCATAGATTATGTACATTCCTTTTACCAGGGCAGGGATGAAGGAGCATTTGTTTTCGGGTTGAAGATTCTAAATTTCTTTGATTAGAATAAATAAGTTAGATCATAGATCTTACTTCGATTTCCAGCTTCCAATTTCTATCTTTTGATTATCTTTATTCCATGACAGGCACTATGAAAACCACCGACCCTCCTATTGTTGTAGAGCAATTCATCAAAGCCTCCCGGGAGGAATTGTGGGCGGCGATCACAGACCGCTCACAAATGATACAGTGGTATTTTGAAAATATTCCGGAATTCGAGGACGAGGTGGGATTTCAGACCAGTTTCCCGGTGTATTCTGAAGATCGCATTTTTACTCATATCTGGAAAATTACACAGGTAATTCCAATGAAGAAGATTGGGTATGAATGGACTTACAAAGAATATCCGGGAAAGGGTCTCGTAACTTTCGAGATCCAGGGTGAAGATGAAGCCCTTACGCTTCGGCTCACCAATACCGTTCGTGAAGATTTTCCACAGGACATTCCGGAATTCAAAAGGAAAAGTTGTATCGATGGGTGGAACTATTTTATTCAGCAGCGATTGAAAGAATATTTCGCTAACTTATAAACAAATCCTCATAAATCTTATCATTTCTTTAAGAGGTTCGTTGCCTCCCGATTCGTATTTTGCTGTTAAATAGCAACTTTACCATGCGAACAACCACTATTTTTTGTTTTCTTCTCCTTACACTTTTATCCTGTCAATCACAAAACAATAATCCGGAGACCGACCGCATTGTGGGAGGTTCTTGTGAAGGTTGTGAAGCTACGCTAGAGTACGGGAATCGGGTATTGAATTCCGTAGATACCATCCCCGATTTTGAGCAAAACGATCCAAAACTAAAATTGAGTGGTACTGTTTATCAACAGGACGGAAAGACACCCGCTGCCGGGGTGATCCTCTATTTCCACCAAACGAATCGAGATGGGATCTATCCCCCACGGAAGGGAGATACTGGATGGGCACGACGTCATGGATACCACCATTCCTGGCTGAAAACCAACGAACAAGGCCGCTATACCCTATTTACATTCCGACCGGGTGCTTATCCAGGCAGGAATATCGCCGAACACATCCATCTATACATCAAAGAACCCGGAAAAACAGCTTATTATATCGACGATTTTACCTTTCCAGACGATCCCTTGAATACCGCGAAAGTTCAGAAAAATAATCCCAATCGAGGAGGTTCAGGAGTTTTCCAACCCGTATTGCGCAATGGGATCTTCGAAATTGAACGTGATATAATCCTGGGATTGAATATCCCGGATTACAACTAGGAATGTCCAAACTCTTACTTATTTTACTTTTGTTCATGGGAACCACGGTGGTAAACGCCCACCCGTCCTACGGTATAGCGGTAGATGATGAGGGTGCCATCTACTTCGCAGACATCATCCATAACGGCCGAGGTTCGGTCTGGAAACTAACCTCGGAAGGGAACCTGGAACTTCTTTTGTCCAATTTTCATGCGCACAATTTAATCCTTACTGCCAATCAAGAGCTTATTACCGCCCAGGGTGAAGAGTGGCACACCTTGCTGAGATTAAAGCCTAACGGAATAAAAGACACACTTTATCATACAGCTAATTTCAGAGAGTTCAATGGCGGAAATTACACGTTCACCTCGACAGGAAATATAGTGTTTGGAATCGATAATTTTTTATGGGTGATCAATTCCGAAGGAAAAAAACGAAAATTAAGCGATCATATGTTTGGATGGAACCAAATCATCCACGCCCATGAAAATGGCTACATATATGCTACAGACATTGGAGACTCGACTGGGAAGATCTATCAAATCGATCAAGCCGGTAAGGCACTTGTTTATGCAGCAGGCTTGTTAACTCATTTGCCTCGAGGATACGACAAGCACCAGGATGTGTTATTGGGAATGACTTCCGATGGAAATGGAAACCTATATGTAGCTGAAACTGCTGGTCAAAGAATCATCAAGATTCTAACCGATGGAAGCCACGAAACCTTTTATCGCTCAAAGGATGATTATTTTCCAACAGGATTGGATTTCAGTAACAATCAAACCTACATCCTGGAGTTTAAAATGAAAGGTGGAAATGCGGGACCAAGAATCACGAGGGTAGATTCAGCTGGAGGTAGGAAAGTTGTTTTCGATTTCGAAACCCATCATAAAAAAGTAAGCCCAATAGTAGCTCCAAACACTCCGAACTCTGGAACATTTCTCTGGGTATTGGGAATGGTTTTAATAATGGTTATTGGAGTGATCGTTTTCTTAAAAATGAAATTACACGCTCCTGCAACATAATGCCATAAAATAACCCCCCGACCGAAAACTCGGTGCGAGGGGCCTCTCTTTCATAGCGAGATTACTTAAACGAACTATTTGGGCATCACTACATCATCAATCACGTGGATGACTCCATTACTCGCCATGATGTCTGTTGAAGAAATTTGGCTGTAATTCCCGTTTTGATCTTTTAACCAGATCTTTCCATCTTTTTGTACTACGGTAAGTGCTTGTCCGGCTAGCGTAGTCACTACGGCTTTTCCATTGCCTTTTTTCAAGGCGGCCACTACATCGGATGCAGTCAATTTTGCCGGTACAACGTGATACGTTAATACCATGGCCAATTGCTTTTTGTTTTCTGGTTGTAGCAGAGCATTAAGCGCTTTTCCATCTACTTTACCGAAGGCGGCATTGGTAGGTGCAAATACGGTGAAAGGTCCATCTCCCTGTAAGGCTGACACCAAATCGGCTGCTTTCAAGGCTGTAACTAGGGTTGAGAAGTTTTCGTTACCTACTGCGATATCGACAATGCTTCCTTTTTGAGCGTTTGCGTTGAATGATACACTGAAGAGTAGGATTGTTGTGAAAATAAATAATAACTTTTTCATTGTGTGAATTTTTTTAGTTTGATTCATAATTGTTTTTTGAACTCGTTCATTTACATATACCCGCCTGATGAGGTTTGGATGAGATCAGATCAAATTTTTGCTTAACTTTAACAATCAAAAAATTGCATGTCCGAAGAGAAATCACTCATATCTAAGCTTCAGGAAGGTAATACGCGTGCACTCTCTAAGCTTTACGATGACTACGCTGGCGCTTTGTACGGAGTGATCATTCGTATCTGCAAAAATGAAGCGCAGGCACAGGATGTGCTTCAAGAGACCTTTGTGAAAATTTGGGAAAACGCTAACAAATATGATCCCGGGAAAGGGAAGTTCTATACCTGGGCATACCGAATTGCAAGAAATACTTCATTAAATGCACTACGAAATCCTTCTCCCCTCATCCAAAGTGATGATTTAAGTGTATATGGTAATAAAGCAGAGCTAGAAGAAGAAAAAATTAATTTGCATGAGCTTAAAGGCTCTTTAAAACAATTGAACGCACACCATCAAAAGGCGCTGGAACTGGTCTATTTTCAAGGACTCACCCATCGTGAGGCACATAAGGAGATGGATGTACCCCTCGGGACATTCAAATCGTACGTTCAGCAAGCCCTAAAGAAATTACGGGATGCGTATCAATTGAGTTTGTTGTTGGTTTGTGTCTTAATGGAATGGATAATATGATGGAAAGTAAAGAAATACGAGAACAAGGATGGCTGGAAAGATACCTGCTTGGGGAACTTTCGGAGGAAGAGGTACGTGCTGTAGAAGATGCTCTTAGGAAGGATCCGCAACTCAAGATGGACATGGATCAATTAGAGGCTGATCTGGAAAAAATGGCATTCGAAAACGCGATCGACCCTCCTAGTCATGTTAAATCTCAATTAATGGACCAGGTCTCCAAGGTGAATGTCACCACCATTCCATTGAACGAAAACAGGAATAATCGGGCGTATCTCGCCATTGCCGCTTCTCTAGCATTGCTATTCGGAATATCTTCATTCTGGTTGTTCAGCAAAGTGAATTCCATGGAGGAAGACCTACAGTTGGTTCAAGAGGAAAATGCCCAACTTCAAGACAACGTTCTCGAACTGCAAAGTGATCTGGCCGAAACCACTCAATGGTACGAAGCGGTAAATGATCCTGGCGCCATTAAATTGATATTAGCCGGAAATACCAATTCACCCAATGCACTTGCGATTAGCTACGTAAACCACGACAAGAAGTCGGTGGTGCTGGATGCCAAAGGACTTCCAAGATTGGCCGAAGATAAAGACTACCAAATGTGGGCCGATGTGGATGGAGTGATGATCGATATGGGCGTGATCCCAAAAGATACCGAAATGATCGCTATGACCTACATCGAACGCATGGAATCCCTTAATATCACGATCGAACCGGCCGGAGGGAACGACCATCCAACGGTAGAGAACCTCATCTCCAACGTGTATTTGAACTAATTCTTTCGTATTTTCATAGGAAATTCCTTCTTATGAGAACTTTACTCCTTGTATTCCTCCTCTGTGTTTTTGTTAGCTGTAGTGAAAAGCAAGCTGGAAGCACTGTCCATTCAACGAAGCAAAACTGGGCCTTTCCTTATTTCGAGAAAATAGATAGCCTCAACCCTATCCTCAAACCTGAGCCGGGTTTTATATTCGAAGACCCTATCACTAGCAGCATCGTGCACTGGGAAGAACGAAACGTGCTGAATCCAACTGCCGTAGTGAGGGATGACAGGGTATTGCTGTTCTATCGCGCACAGGACAGCGCCGGTACCTCCCGGATTGGGATGGCAGTAAGTGAAGACGGACTGCGTTTCACGAAGGCTGCTGCTCCCGTTTTTTACCCTGACAAGGATTCAATGAAGGTGTACGAGTGGAATTACAAGAAAGACCTTGCTCCTCAGGAAAATTCAGAAGATTGTTATTTCTGCTATTTCGACGGGGTTGAAGATCCGCGTATCGTAGAACGGGAAGATGGGCGATATTTTATGACATATACATCCTACGACGGAAAGACAGCTCGTTTGAGCATAGCCTCCTCACCAGATCTGCAAAACTGGACCAAACATGGGCTTGTACTTGGAGCGGATAAATACAAAGACACCTGGTCCAAGGCCGGAGCCATCGTAAGCCAACAAAAAGGAAATAGGATAATTGCCAAGAAGATCCAGGGAAAATACTGGATGTATTACGGAGATACCAACTTATACATGATGACCTCCCCAGATATGATCACCTGGCATCC
>JABDNM010000080.1 GCA_013043825.1 Flavobacteriaceae bacterium | reverse complement strand
CGTCCGGCCCGGGTTCGGAATTCCTCCGAACGAGCCGATTTCAAAAAGGTACCGCCCCTGTTGATCAGGTTCTTTACCGAACGCGGTCCCAATTCCTTGAAATCACCTTCTATGAGCCCCTGCAACCCCCTAAATATGCCAACGCACTCCAGGTCATGATAGGCACATGCCCGCACCACCGCGCGTATGGCGGCGTTCATTCCGGGCGCATCTCCTCCACTGGTTAGGACAGCAATTCTCTTGATAGTCTCACTCATTAGTGTAAAATTATAGCAATAAATTCATATTACAAACGATAATTCAAACGATAACGTTTTCGAAAATAGTTATTTAAGTAATTGCCCGATAATTAAGCCATAATTGCTCAAAATCGAGAAGGTGGGAAGCCCTGTTTCTTTCTGAAATTAAAGTTATTCAAGCACTTGCTCGAAGAGCACGATCTCGAATGGAGAGGCATAAGTGACCGTTCCATTCTCTACAACCACTTCATTGCCGGCATACGTATCTCTAAGTAGGGTGCCATCTTCAAAAATTCCTCCCACCGGAATGACCTTTTGAGTCTCCTTCATATTCAAGGCGATCACTACTTTATCTTCTGCGTCGCCTTCAGAATAAACACGAGAGAACACATACGGATTTTCAGAAATCAACTCATGCACTCCCGCCCCTACGGCCATATGCGCGTTTCTAAATCGGCCCAATTTCTGCCAATGTTCCAACAGATTTTTTGTTTCTGAATTGTTTTGAATATCCTCCCAATCCATCGAAGAACGAAGTGTAGCATCACCATTGGTGCCGTCGACAATTAGTGTACGACCCACCTCATCGCCGTAATACACCTGAGCCGCACCGGGCGCCAAGATCAAACGGATGGCACTTTCATACGTTCTTTCCCGGGCTTGGTCAAAAGGTTGACCGTCATCATGTGAACTCACATAACTCAGGGTACCGAAGCCGTCCATCTCGTTATTCAAAATTTGGGAATAAGAACTGAAAATATCTTCATAACTCCTGCCGTCTGCCGTTCGCAGATCGAAGTTGATCAAGGCGTCAAAGCTATTTCCGAAGTAATCCACTTTTTTATCTCCAAAATCATATTCCTGTCCGTTCTTGATATTGTAGAAATACACTTCTCCCACCATATAAAATGGAGTTTCGTCCATTAGTTCGTCCGGGTGTTCCGATTTCCAAAGGTCAAAGGCATAATCACATTCGGCTCGAAACTCCTCCCAAACATATTCCTCGGTGTGCTTTACCGTGTCCACCCGATAGCCATCGATACCGTAATCTGTAATATAATCGGTCAACCATTTCATGATATAAAATCGTGGCGCCCGGGGATGGCCGGTACGCTCGAAAAATTCGTCCAATTCGGCTATTTCAGTTTCATAGCGACCTTCTTTCTTCCATTTTTCCTCCAGGGCCGGAGGTAATTCCACCGGTGCGTCGCTCTCGGTGAGGATATCCGGCAGATTTTCAACCAACGTACATTCGATGGTGTTCTTGTAGGTGGTAAACTCACATTTGGGAGAGGTACGTACCCAGCTGTCCGGCCAGACACCATCCTCCTCGGTCGCGGGCCCTGTATGATTTATAACCGCGTCCAAAAGAATTCGGATCCCCTTCCCATGTGCTGCATCCACCAACTGTTTGAGATCGTTCTCGGTTCCAAAATTTGGATCGAGAGCGGTCCAGTCCTTGGTCCAATAACCGTGATACCCGTAAGTGAAACCGGTTCCCTCGTCGGTTCCGGCATGAATCTGTTCTACCAGGGGTGTTAGCCAAATCGCATTCACTCCCAGGTCGTTGAAATATCCCTCTTCGACCTTTTGAGTCACTCCTTTGATATCCCCGCCTTCAAATCCGCGAAGCACAGCTGTTTCTTTGGTCCGGTCAAAATTTACATCATTTGACGGATCGCCGTTTTTAAACCGGTCGGTTAGCAGAAAATAGACTGTGGCTCCTTCCCAGGTAAAATTGATTTCATCCTGAACCTCTGCTTCCGAAGTTTTGGAAGCCATTGTTTTATTGTTGTTACAGCTCAATAGTGCCAGGGTAGCAAATAGGAAAAATAAAGTCGAAAATCTCATAGTTCAGGTTTTAGGTTTAGTTAACTAATTGTCTGTGATCTGCCATTGACAATGATCTCCAGAGGCTCACCGCTTTCAAGGCTAAATTGCGTCTCATCGCCAGAAACGATCACTTTAAGTACCCGTGACCTAAAATTGATCTTGAACGAATAGCTCGCCCATTGTTTCGGGATCCTGGGTTCGAAATTCAGTTTTCCGTCTCGAACCCGCATTCCACCAAAGCCCTCCACGATACTCATCCAGGT
>JABDNM010000074.1 GCA_013043825.1 Flavobacteriaceae bacterium | reverse complement strand
GTTATGTAGTGGCGCTTAAAGCGCGTACCGATCAGGAATTTGCGGCCATCCTGGAACACCTGGGTGTTAAGACCGATGAACACATTGGACAAACTTTGGCTTCCATGCATTCAGCTTCGGCAAAAGCACGTCAGGAAATGATGGACAACATCCCGGTTCATGAAAAAGTAATGCAGGGAGTATACAGTAGTTACGCAGAGGCCTTGCAGGAAATTCGTGAGAAGGACAGTGAGATCCAAAAAGATTTTGCCAATCGATATGGCATTGATATGAAAGAGATCTTCGAAGAGTTTTATGCCTCCGATGCGAACGCACCTTCCGGGGAGCCTTCAGAAACACCTGAAAAACAGGAACCTTCGGGTGAAGAGGATTTACTGGGGTAAGTAAAGCTTGAACTCGTAAAAAAAGTTGATCGTCCGGTAGAGGTCCCACCAAACGTAAACGGGTGCGGCGATCGAGACCGAGACCGAAAAGCTAAAATTTGCTTCGAGTTACTGGCTAACTGCTTTAGCTGCCGACGTGCTAACATATATTTCACAGCTTGGGAAAGTTCGAACCGACATCATTTTTAAACTTTTTATTCTTTTCGATTCACAGAAGCCATGGGCATTAATCAAATAGTAACTCCTTTAGACAGTGCAGTCCTTGAAAACAAGGAGCAATACGAGGTGTACTTTAAAATAGTAAAACATGCCTTCACCGAGATGGTCCGCACCATGGAGGTGAACGATGTTTGCAATGCCCTTGAAGTTTCCTTTTTTAAACAATATTGCGAACTCCTGGTGTATTCACTGGAGGCTTTTCGGGTGAAGTACCTATTTGATCAGGAAGAAAAGATGCGTGTCGACCTAACCGAGTCTGGCTTTCCGAATTACCTCGAGTTCAGGTACCTCATCAATGATCTGGCCTTGAAGAAAGAACACATTAACAGGCTACCGGATCCTTCAGCATTGAAAAATGAATTCCTGGAAAGCTTATTAAAGCACAAAGAACCTGTTCCAAGACGTAAATTAGAACAAGCGGCTTCCATCGTTTATTACACCTCGGTGGAGAAGAACTACATCTTCCGTCGTTTCGTCCAGGGTAAGGTGATTCGCATCGAGAACAATAAAGATGCCGAATACCTGGTTAGTTGGAGCTTTTATGACGTCACTCATAATAGGCCCTTTGTTTGTTTTATGTATTTCGATCTATATAAAACCTCGATGGAAGAATACACCAAAGAGATCTACAAAGTATTGGAAAAAACTGCCGACAGGAACATGACCCTCGATATGATGGCTTATGCCATCGACAAGAAATTATCGAAACTATGGCCCAAAAAACTGCGCAAAATCGATCTGGGACCTTTACACAATATCTTTGCAAAGGATGAATTGGAGATCACCCATCTCCTCCTGGAAGGTATCGTGAATAAGACCCTGGACTTATCTGCTTATGCCATTACACTTTCCATCGAAGAGATCAATTCGACCGACAGTTTCAGCAGGGGAAGTCTTTTCAACACCCAACACCTGCAAGTATGGGAGAATGCCAAGCCCGAAAAATATGTATTCACCTCACATCGAGTCATGCAAATGCTGTATGACAAGATTCCTGAAACGGTGAACTCACTAACAAAACAACCAATTGAATTACCTGCACTAAAACTAACAAATGGAGCATAACACGACATTCCCGATAAAGAATTCTGAACTCGCCACGCTTCGGGACGAAGCCACTTCGTACCTGAAGGGAGTGCAATGGGATCAGGGACTAAAAGCCAAGAATCGGGACAAGAATGGTAAGGACGAATCGATCCTGCTTTATCTTTCGAAGGCAACAGGTAATGGACCTGCTACGGTTACTTCGGTTTCAAAAACAGTGCTTGGATTGAAGAAACGGCTGCTTCCGGACTCGGTGGCTATCCCACTTCATTTGAACGAAGCGCTTTATGCTTTGCAGGAAGCCATTACCATGGGAATTTGGTTGCGGGATAGTTACTACGACGCCTCCGGCTTGAGCAGCCTGAATGAGCGAAAATCCTCGCTCGATGGCTCGCAGCGAAGGGAATTCGATTCCAAGCAGCATACAGCTACGGCCTTCATGCTCTACGGAATGGCTTGTAATGTGTTGTACCATCTAAAACCAAGAGCGAGTGACGACCTGAGCGTACTTCAGAATAAGTTTGCAGGCATCCCGGAACTATCACTACTGTCACCATTAAAAGGGATCTCCTGCGTACTGTTTTACTACGACACCTATTTGAATCATCCGGAGATCATCACCAAGGATAAGGATGTGATCGATTTTACGGTGGTTTATTTTGAAGCTATCATAGCCGAGATCCAATTGCGTTTACGCTCCCTGGAATACACCGAGGTGATCACCGATCGCACCTACAAACTCGAGAACAGCGAATTTGCTGTTTCGGGCTGGGAAAACGTTTACGAAGGCACCGCCGTTAGTGTAGAATTCAACAAGATCCAATTCGAAGAGATCGTTGGAAATCGCGATGCTAAGCACTTTGCGCGACGCCTCACGGAACGTTTGATGAGCTACGATTTTACGACCAAAAAAAATCCGTTCCAGGAACTGGGAGGATTCATGCCGGTATTTATGGGTTATGGAATTCCGGGTACCGGAAAAAGCATGTTGATCGCCGCTATTGCAACCCGCTTGAAGAAGCATTGTGATAACCTGGAGATTCCCTTTTTGTTCCACCCCATGCCCGACACCCTGATCTCTACCTTTCAAGGGGGATCTGCCGAAAAAATGGTACAGTGGATGAAGCCCTTACAAGATCCAACACGATTGATCTTTGCGCCTATCGACGATGCGGAAAACAACTTGCAGGAACGAACTGCCCAGGGAGTATCGGCCGGAGTGAAAGAGGTGATCGGGGTATTCTTACGATATACCGAAGGAGCCTATGCCGTAAATTACGGGAACAGCTCCATTGGGCTGTTCACTAACTTACCCGAAATGCTGGACAAGGCAGTCATCTCGCGGGTACAGGGAAGATTTAAGATCGACGGAGCAAGAACCATCCCCGATTTCGTTGATCAGGATTATTTGTGGTGGCGAAAATTGGAAAAGACCATGCCCGGTTTTGTGAATATGAAAGATCCTTCCGATTATAAATACCTGAGCGAGCAAGGCTTGGCAAAAAACCTGGGAGAAATTTTAAAGGCAACCGAAAAACCTTCCGAAGAACGTGTCCTAGAGATCTATGAAGAATCGGAAGATAAGTTCAAGGAAACCGAACATTTGTTCTATGCTGAATTGTACAAGAATATCCAAAAGGAATTTCCCTTCTTTTCCTCCAGGGACATTAGAAACATCCAAAGTGCCGTATCCCTGCGCCTCACAGATTTTGACCTACCCGGAGAGTGGTTCGAACATCCGGATAAGTATTTTAAACAGGATTATGATACTAAGTTTACCATGCTTCAGGAATTGATGCAGGCTAATATGAAAGGTTTGAACTTTTCAGACATTCGCCGGCAGGAGGTGGTTCGCTATCTGGACAATGTGGCTACCATCGCCGATACCGACTTCAAGCGAAAGGTAGACCAACGTGTACATGAAATGAATGTTCAAATGGAAGCGCGAAAACAATTTGAAGAGGAAGATTGAGCATGGATAAACTCAAGTCAGCAGGTTTATTTGGAGCCGAATTGGTTCCTGTTTCCGGATCATTGGCCGAACGGTATAATGGGTGTCTTGCGATGCTTGGTTTAAAACCCACCAAGTTGAAGAAGTTCCACATTGATGGTATGGGTTGGAGCCCGGAAATTTCAGAAGAGAAAAAACAAACCTACTATCTCAATATTGGTGAAGCTAATAGCAATGCCATCGTACTTAGTCCCGCACAGAAGGACATGGCGGTCTACATGCCCTTTCATAGTTTCGACAAAGACATCATGACCACCATCTTTACGGCCTATGAAAGTGAGATCCGAGACATTACCAAAGATTCGGCCATTTGTGTACATCTGGACCAGGATATCGATGCCTACTACGAGCCATTCGATTTGCTTCGCTTCAAACAGTTATCGGTGAGTTTCAAGTTATTGAACGACCTGGAAAGCAAGCAACAAGAACAACTTAAACTGGTTGAACTCTTTGAAGAAGGCAATAATTTTATCGATCGAGGAATTCACAATAAGATCCTCGAAACAGCAAAGCAATATGGAGATCTGCGAGAGCGAAAATTACGCCTGGAGCCCATCCAGCTGAAAATTAGATCTTTTTATACGAAGGCGTTTGGAGGTATTTTTGTCTTGACCGATTTTGTCACAAACATCATTGTTTTTGAATCCTTGGAGCTTTTCGAGAAGGCTATCAAGGACACTGTTCATGACGTATCGTTATTCCATGTTAGTCATAATGAGCTCACATCCACGCTGGTCAATCACCGCATCACAGACTTTAACATTAAGAAGACATCCAAGTCCAAGCGCTACGAACGTATCAAAAAACATCTATTTGTGGAGGCCATTGAAAATTTTGAGCATCCATTGCATGAAATTCTCGATAGTCCGTTCCTCTTCAAGAAATATTTGAATGAATTAGATCCCGAAACACGTAAACGATTGATGAGTGTTGAACTTTATAATCAGCGTAAAATCGTGGAACGGGACTTGAAAATTGAACAAGTTGTGGACCTCGAATTCTCAAAATCCCTGTTGGAACCCCATTCATCCCTGGAGGATGAACTGCGTGATCTCGTTTGGAAATTGTTGATCAAAATCGCGCCCTCAGATCCGCTTCATTTATATTGGTATGACAAGGAACAGTTCTATCGAACCTATGAGGATTGGAATCCCTCTTACCAGGAATGGGTAATTAATTGTATCTTGGATAATAACAAAAACGAATCGCCATGACCCTGGAAATCATTGTATTCATCGCCTCTATTCTCTTCGGAATCGTGCTCTATGTTCGCGAATCGAAAAGCAACAAGTTGTATCGATTCTTCAATAGAATGATGCACGCCAAAGACCTTCAAATGGCCGACTTTAACAAGAAAGGGTTTGTTCACCTACAGCCCTTCCTCATGCGATTGGTTTGGGTGAGCCTGTTTTTTGTGATCTTAGCGGCTCTGGTCACCTTTGTAACCCCTATCAACGGATTTTACATCCAGTATTTTGCGTCGGGCATCGTGGGCACAATTATTGGAACCTACATCGCTTCATTGTTCTTTGCTACTTCAAAGGGGTTGAAGAAAGAAAACCTGGGTAAGGCGATTGAAAAGGGTAAAGATTTTATTGAAGAACTTACCGAAGGCGACCAGGACACCATCGAAATAGAGGCGATGGAAGAATCTGAAAAGTTGGAAACCAAACCAACTGATTCACCCAAAAAAAGTGCTCGTGACCGTTTCAAGGATAAAGGTATGATCAATTAATCATGGGTATGCTAAAACGCTATTGGCAAAAGGGACGGAAACAAAAAAGGATCACTATCCTGCTGGGATTATTACTTTTGATCGCTTTGTTCGTATTGCGGGATGATTATCAACCTGCCTTGTTGTTTCTTCGGAAATACATCTTCATGATCCTCATTGGAGCCCTCTTCCTGTTTTTTACGCTATCTAAATTCCGCAGGGCGCCCAGTGCCGGAAGAAGAATTCTTATCCTGCTTGGGATTGTCGCATTTTTCGCCACCGGCTGGTATTTTGGCGGGACGATGAAACTGTATCAGTTTATGCAGAGCTACAATATTTTCAAAGATCTTAATAAGACCGAGATACATGAATTGCCACTCACCCAAAACGAGCGTATTCAACCTTTCAACAATATCCTTACTATGGCCTATGAGTCTATTGGTGAAACCCAGGAAGTTACCTTGCCACAACTGGTACGTGTAGATTCCTCCAACCAGTGGACCATGGCGGTGCAGCCTTCCAAAGAATACACCTTTCAGCGCCTGAACGATGACGTAGAGGAGCTTTTTACTGTTGAAAGCACCTCCCCTTTCCCTCGTTTTTCGGGTGATAACCGTATTCCGGTGATCTTTTCCATTGGTGAGTCACTGGCCTTCAGCAGAAATACGTACAATGCAGTAGTTCAGCGATTTAATTTCTTTCAGCTTTTTTCCCTGGAACCCAGCGATGTATTCTATATGAAGGACGACTCGGGAAGATGGGTACAGGTGGTGAGTCTTATTCGTTGGAAAGGATTCTTTTTTCCCTATCCAACTTACGGGGGAGTGATGATCATCGATCCCGGAAAACATACAGTCAAGGATTATTTCGAACGAATTCTTATTGGAAAAGGCACCTTTATTCCACCCCACCAGACTTCGAAGCATCCGTTCCTTACAAGACAAAATACCCTGGCCGAGAAAGTCTCAAGGCTTCAGGCGCAATCGCTTCAATTCCTGGGAGGCTTCACAGATCCTCTGCCGTGGAATATGCAAACCGCGGTGAAGATACCAGACCTGGCCGATGATGAAAATCAGCAGCCTTTTGTTACCGATTTCAATTTCGATGGAATGCAAATTGGTGCGTACAGCGGTCTGTACCATTGGTTTGGCCTGGAACCTATTGGCGAGGAACGCACCAGCCTGGCATTTAGTGTGATGATCCCGGCCGACGGGACCGATAAGCTATATTACTACAATCATGCAGCCAAAAAAGAAGGAATGGCCGGTGTTTCTGCCATGCCCCTGAAAGTCGTGGAATCACGCAAAGAATACGACTGGAGTGTAAACAAACCGGTAGAGTTCAGGCCTTATGTAAAGGAGATTGCAGGCAAAAGAAGGCTGTTTGTGTTAAGTACCGTGGCGGCCAAACGTGACGATAGTAAGAAATTCGATGGTGCGGCTACCCCAGATCTGGCCTTGATCGATTGTGAATACCGAGATGTAGTATGGATAGACGCCAAGCATCCATCTCGCTGGGAAATGACCATTTTGAATCAGCTGGGAGAAACCTGGAAATCTTCCGAAGGACTTACAGATGAAGAAATATGGCCGAAGCGAGAAGAGATCGACGTGATCCCCGTGATGGCATTGGATAGTCTTCAAATTGATACGATTAGCAGACCCGAGGTCGTAATTACCGACTCCATCAACTGATCTTATATTCCAGAAGCACCACTTCGTTTCCCTGACAATTTTCACTGATTTGAGGATCGTATGGAGCCATGAATAATTCTACGACTCGAAATTTAAAACTTGTATAGTAGTCGATCAAGTTGGTTGCGTCGGCCCAGGTATCCATCCGAACAAATGGCCTGTCGAGTTCGGCCGCCCGGGATATGGTCCAATCCAATACTTTCTGAAATAACCGCTGTCCTTTAAAATCCTGGTTGGTGATCACGCGATGCAGATAAATGGCATTGTCGCTGTCCATCTGCCGCCAGATGGCGGGATCGTTATACAGGATATTGAAGACACAAGCCATCTCCCCATCAATTTTCAGTGTATAGTGTAATTTATCCTCGATCGCCTTCGCGACTGCCTCTCGATCATTACTGCGGTACACCGGAAAACCTTTACTTTGTTGATAAGCTATAGCATCGTCGAAGATCTCACAGGCGCGATCCAATTCACTCATTAAGGTATTTTTTATCTCAAAAGCCATTTTTAATATCGAGTATGGTAGTGAGGTGGTGGTCATCGTGTTCGGCCACAAAAAACAGCAGGTCTACCGGGCGCATAGGAACTTTCAAGCGGGGATGAATTGCCTCATGTTGTAGGCATTCCTCAGCTAACTTGAGATATGCACTCAGTAACTGAATACGGGCGGTTTGGAGATCATTGAGCAGACCGTCGAGCGAACGATCGTTATGATTGGCAGCCACAGTTTTTCGATTGGACATGTCGGCTGCGGAGAGCTCGGGTTGGAACTTCGCAAATTCCTTCAATCGTAACTCGTGCAATTCCTCCAGATCGATTAAATGTCCAATATGCTCTTTGATGCTCCATGCTCCTGAAGGTTTGAAAGAAAGTTGATCGTATGATAGCGATTTGCAATGATGATCCAACCGAATCACCAGATCATTCAATCGGGTGATGACATTCTGTGCCCAGCCTGGGTCCAGGCCTAAATTAAATTTATGCGATACCCATTTTTGTCGTTCCATGATGAGTGTCTTTCAGTTACAGGAAGAAGTTCCATACCAGTCCAAATCGAATCACCGCATCCCGATAGGGGTATCCGGGTGCTGAAAAATGATTGTTAGAACTATTGAACAGTTGATTGATGTGTTCGTACTTTACAAAGATACGAGTCTGTCTTATCTTTGCATTAAAGAATATATCCACAAGGGGAAACGCCCCCAGTTTCTCACTATTTTGAACATAAAACTCTCCCAAAACCGGATCGTAGGCGTTCATGTTATAGGAGGTAAAATACTTAAAGCCAATGCCTGTTTGCACCGCCATAGCCTTCTCAAACCATTCATCTTCGTAGTAAAGAGTCTGCCTGGTAACAATCTGCGGGACATTCAATACATCCTCACCGCTAAGCACCTGTTGGAAGAGGACGGTATTCATTAGCGCAAATCTACGATACCTGAATTCACGCTCTGCTTTTACTTTTAAATAATCTACTCTTTCGGAAGCTTGTTGAGGAGTGGGGGTAGTATTCTCTTTATCAAGTGCAAAATAAGCATAATCATCTATCCCCGTGTAGGATACAGTTGCTTTAAGCAATTTTTTTGAGTCAATCTCGAACTGCAATTGTTGGGTCTTTACATTGTTCAAGTTGGTCTGCCAGTTATAATTCACATAATCACTTTGATAAAGCAGCAAATTGAAGTTGGGCGCTACGCTATGTATCTTGATCTGCGCCTGGACCGCGTGATCCTCATTAAACCTAAAGGCTGCCCCTCCAAGCAAATAATTTCCATCGAGATCTCCCGAAATATTTATGGCCCCTTTTCCGAAGAGCTTAAAACCACGATACATTTTTTCATAGGAGGCTCCTGCCTGGACCAAATTGCCCTTTAAGCGATTGGTAATTCGCCCTTCATCCAACTCAAGGACCGAATTGTAGCCGTAATTGTAATCGTTATAACCTATAAAAGCAGAAACCTTACCCAGGATCGAATTTTCCAGGGTGGCGCTTCCGCTTATCCGAAAATCCTCAAATTTGGTTGTCTTTTTAAGATCGGCCACCAGGTAGGATTCTCCAAAGCCCTCGAATGGACTGGTTTGACGATATTCATAGAACCGGTCTTCATAGCTAATGGTATTTCCCAGGGTTACCGAAGTAAAATCCACGCTGTCTTTTTTCTGAATAAGCTCGTATTCCTGAACCCCGAAGAAACGCAACCCTTCCAGTTTGTTCTCTCCATTCTCGAAATTTACATCCAGTCTACCCCGGTCGTCGAATTCGGGGTCAT
>JABDNM010000071.1 GCA_013043825.1 Flavobacteriaceae bacterium | reverse complement strand
ACCTCACCGCCGAGGCGATCGTGGACCTACACAAGACCAAAGTAGGATTTAACGTAGTAGAGGTGAAGCGTGGTGATGAACTGGTGGCACTTTTTAAAGGAGTTGTGTATCGAACTACCAAAGATTGGGAAGAGTAAAGGTCTACTCGAGCGGTGTACTATATTTAGAATTGGCTAAGATGAAATTATATGAAGGAAGCATACATAGTTGACGGGGTGCGAACCCCTATAGGAAGTTACAAGGGAACATTGAGTGCGGTGAGAACAGACGACCTGGCTGCTCATGTGATCCGGGCCTTGGTGGCTAACAATTCGACTATTCCAAAGGAAGCTTACGACGATGTGATTCTGGGTTGCGCGAATCAGGCAGGAGAAGATAACCGAAATGTTGCTCGCATGGCGCTGCTGCTGGCAGGCCTGCCTTTCACCGTACCCGGTGAAACAGTCAACAGACTGTGCAGCAGCGGTTTAAGTGCCATCATCCATGCCAATCGGGCGATTAAAGCTGGGGATGGTTCGCTGTTCATCGCGGGAGGAGTTGAGAACATGACACGCGGGCCCTATGTAATTGCCAAACCATCTTCGGCCTATGGAAACGATTCGAAAATGTACGATTCAAGTTTCGGCTGGCGATTCATTAATCCGAAAATGGAAAAACTATATGGCACAGACGGAATGGGCACTACGGCCGAGAACCTGGTTGAGAAATACGACATATCCAGAGAAGATCAGGATGCGTTTGCCTATTGGAGCCAGATGAAGGCTGCTGCCGCCCAACAAAATGGTCGGCTGGCAAAAGAGATCGTTCCGGTTGAGATTCCGCAGCGAAAGAAAGACCCCTTCCTATTCGATACCGATGAATTTGTAAAACCGGGAACCACCACAGAGATCTTGGCGAAATTGAGACCAGCCTTCAAAAAAGATGGAAGCGTTACCGCAGGTAATTCATCCGGCTTGAACGACGGAGCAGCAGCTACGATCATCGCATCGGAAGATGCCGTCAAAAAATACAGCCTGAATCCTATGGCTCGTATCGTGAGTTCGGCGGTGGTTGGTGTAGAACCAAGAATCATGGGTATTGGCCCAGTGGAAGCTTCGAATAAGGCATTAGGGAAGGCTGGGCTTACCATGGATGATATGGATGTGATCGAATTGAATGAAGCCTTTGCCGCACAGGCCCTGGCCTGCACCCGAGCATGGGGATTGAACGATGATGACCCACGGCTGAACCCCAATGGTGGATCAATAGCTATTGGACATCCACTGGGCGTTACAGGCACAAGGATTGCATATACAGCAGCCCTTCAGCTACAGGAAACCAATAAAAAATATGCGCTAATCACCATGTGCATTGGTGTGGGTCAAGGCTATGCAGCCGTCATTGAAAAAGTTTAGAAGCTAGGATGCACCGATCGATCATTAAAGTAAAAGCTTGATATGAACAAAACACAACATTATGTCCAGGGACGATGGTCTGACGGAAAAGGATCCGGCCAACCTATCCTGGATTCAGTTACAGGAGAAGCCTTTACCAGTGTCACGGTGGACGGTCTGGATGTTCCTTCCATATTGCAATACGGTCGTGATCAAGGAGCAACGCTTCGTAAAATGACATTTCAGGAACGAGGTCTTATGCTTAAAAAACTAGCCTTGTATCTCACCAAAAAGAAAGAGGCTTTTTACGAATTGAGCTACCGCACAGGGGCAACCAAAGTGGACAGCTGGATCGATATCGAGGGGGGGTTCGGAAATTTATTTGCCAATGCTTCCCTTCGGAAATTATTCCCAAACCAGTCTTATCATGTAGAAGGAGATCCAATCGATCTCTCACGTGGTGGCCGTTTTATGGCCCACCATATCATGGTTCCGAAGCTAGGGGTCGCCGTACACATCAATGCTTTTAATTTTCCTGTTTGGGGCATGTTGGAAAAATGTGCCGTGAACTGGATGGCTGGTATGCCTGCAGTGGTGCTGCCTGCACCTCAGACCGCCTATCTCACTGAAGCGGTAGTGAGGGAGATCGTTGCTTCCGATATTTTACCCGAAGGAGCCATTCAACTCATTTGCGGAACTGCAAAGAATATCCTGGACACAGTCCAATCACAGGACGTAGTCACCTTCACCGGCTCCGCAAGTACAGGAAAAGTTTTGAGAAACCATCCTCAACTTATTGAAGAATCGGTGCCGTTTACCATGGAAGCCGATTCATTGAACGCCTCTATTCTGGGGGAAGATGCCATACCGGGAACTCCTGAGTTCGACCTGTTCATCAAAGAGGTGCGCAAGGAGATGACTGTGAAATGTGGGCAAAAATGTACCGCAATTCGCCGTGTTATCGTTCCGGAGAAATTAATGGAGGACGTTCAGATCGCCTTGGGGAAACAACTCGATAAGGTAACAATTGGTGATCCAAGACTGCAGGAAGTTCGTATGGGCTCATTGGTTAGTAGGGAGCAACGGGACTCGGTGAGAGAGCAGGTAGAAAAGATAGCGAAAACCGCGAAAATTGTCTATGGAAGCCTGGAAGTTGTTGATCTGGTAGGAGCAGATCCCAAAAAGGGGGCTTTTATTAAACCCATCTTGCTACGTGAAGACGATCCCTTCAAAAATGAAGCTGCTCACGTGATCGAAGCATTTGGACCGGTTAGTACGTTGATGCCTTATAATTCCCTGGATCAGGCCATTGAGTTGGCTCAACTGGGAAAAGGGTCGTTGGTCTCTTCTATCACCACTTACGACGATGCCATCGCCAAAGATTATGTAGTGGGTGCGGCATCTCATCATGGCAGAATTTTGGTCTTGAATAGAGAGAATGCCAAACAAAGTACTGGGCATGGTTCTCCGCTTCCTGCTTTGGTGCATGGCGGGCCCGGAAGAGCCGGTGGAGGAGAAGAAATGGGAGGGATGCGTGGCATCAAGCATTATTTGCAACGCTGTGCAGTACAGGGAACTCCAACAACACTTACCGAAGTAACCGGAATCTATCAGCCCAAATCAGCGTATAAGGAAGCCGAACAACATCCATTCAAATACCACTGGGAGGATATTGAACCAGGTATGTCGATGCAAACGCATAAGAGAACTATCACCGACAGTGATATTGTAAATTTTGCAAATCTTACCTGGGACCACTTTTATGCACACACAGATATCACCTCACTAGACGGAAGCATATTCGAGAAGCGAACAGCACATGGTTATTTCATTCTAGCCGCTGCGGCGGGATTATTTGTTTACCCCAACAAGGGCCCTGTTGCCGCAAATTATGGCCTGGAAGATTGTCGGTTCCTGAGACCCATCTATCACAACGATACAATTTATGTGCGACTCACCTGTAAGCAGAAGATCGATCGCGAACAACGAGGCACCGAATTGCCAAGTGGGATTGTAAAATGGTATGGCGAGGTGTTCGATGCCGAAGATGAACTCGTAGCTGTAGTCACGGTATTGACCATGGTACAGAAAAAGCAAACGGTTTTTGAAGAAATGACTTCAGAGAATATTCAAAAATTTCTAAATAAACTAACTGAAGATTCCAAAGCAAAATGGGGTGATCTCACGCCTCAGCTCATGGTCGAACACCTGGAATATACCTACCGCATCGCATCGGGGGAAATCCAGGACTTTGAGATCTCAACCCCAGAGAAAATACTGGAGAAAGTGCACGCCTCACTCTACAACTACGAGAAGTTTCCGCATCACTATGATTTTCCGTTGGCCGAGCGGTCAAAAATCCGAGAAACCCTGCATCCCGACCTGGAAACGGCCAAGGCTAAGTTATGGGAAGCCAGGGAGGAGTATCTTCAGTTTTTCAAGGAAAATCCGGAAGCCCGTACCAGGAATGTAGTATTTGGGGCGCTGGATAAATTTGAATGGTATTTGCTTGAAAGAAAACATTTGAACCACCATTTTGAACAATTTGGATTAATCGATTAACGCTAAAATAAAATGACCGATCCCTACGTACAGGAACATATAGAAAATGGCGTTTCCGTCATTGAATTCTACCACCCGGCTCACAACAGCCTTCCCGGAAACCTGCTGACGCGCCTTACCGAGTTGATCACGAAAGCTGGAGCAGATGCAACGGTAAAAGTCATCATTTTGAAAAGCGGCGGGGATCGCACTTTTTGTGCCGGGGCGAGTTTTAAGGAATTGATCAATATCAACGATGCCGAGACCGGACGAGCATTTTTTAGTGGTTTTGCCAATGTCATCAACGCCATGCGGAAATGCCCCAAGTTTATCATTGGCCGCATACAGGGTAAAACAGTAGGGGGAGGAGTTGGCCTGGCCGCTGCGACCGATTATTGTTTGGCGACCAAATACGCCGCCATTAAATTAAGCGAGTTGAACGTTGGGATAGGACCATTTGTTGTAGGACCTGCTGTAGAACGCAAGTTAGGATTATCTGGCATGTCCCAGATCGCCATCGATGCAAATAGTTTTTATGATGCCGAATGGGCCCGCCAAAAAGGCCTATTTGCCCAGGTGTTCGATTCGGTGGAAGCACTGGACAGAGCAGTAGCCGGATTGGCGATCAACCTCTGCACCTACAATCCGGAAGCCATGAAAGAAATGAAACAAGTGCTGTGGAAAGGCACTGAAGATTGGGACAATCTGCTTGCAGAACGTGCAGCCATTAGTGGCCGCCTGGTCCTTTCAGAATTTACGAAAGAAACATTAAAAAAATATCGATAAGCTAGATTCTGAAACTGTTTCAGAATCCATTTATTATGATCTATTCATTCAAAGGACATATCCCAGTAATACACGAATCGAGTTTTGTGCACCCTCTGGCTGCGGTTACAGGAAATGTGATAATAGGTAAAGACTGTTATATCGGTCCCGGAGCTGCCATTCGCGGGGATTGGGGTGAAATAATACTGGAAGATGGGGTGAACGTGCAGGAGAATTGCACCATCCATATGTTTCCCGGTAAAAGTATACTCCTTAAAGAAGGAGCGCATGTTGGCCACGGTGCAGTGATCCACGGCGCAAATTTGGGAAGAAATTGCCTCATAGGAATGAACAGCGTGATCATGGACGATGCCGAAATTGGAGATGAATGTATCGTGGGTGCCATGGCTTTCGTGAAAGCAGCATCCATATTTAAACCACGGAAATTAATCGTAGGTAATCCTGCCAAAGTCGTTAAGGAAGTTTCGAACGAAATGATCGCATGGAAGACAGCCGGAACCAAATTGTACCAGCAATTGCCGAAAGATTGCCATGAAAGTCTCCATGAAGTTGAGGCATTAAGAGAGATTCCTACTCATAGACCCGTTCAGGAAGACTTTTATCAAACCTTAGAAGAATTAAAACGCAACCAGTAACATGTCGGAAGTAGCTTTTAAAATGCCCAAACTGGGCGAGAGTATTACTGAAGCGGCCATCATAAAATGGTTCAAGGAGGTGGGTGATACCGTTGAGTATGACGAGATCCTGTTGGAAGTTGCCACAGACAAAGTAGATTCGGAAGTACCGTCGACTGTTTCGGGGGAGATCGTAGAGATACTATACCAGCCCAACGAAGTAGTGGGGGTTGGAGAAGTGATAGCTCTTATAAAAAGCGATGGTAAGGAGGGATCCAAGGCAGCGCCAATAGAAAAAAAGCGAACGATGTCACCTGTTGAGAAGACATTCAAATCCAGACAGCAAACTACAAAACAGCCAACTTCGTTCAAGGTGAATGAAAATGTGTTCATCTCACCACTGGTAGACAGCGTAGCCCGAGAACACCATATTAGTTACGAGGAATTGGCAAGAATTCCCGGAACGGGCAAAGACGGCCGACTGAGAAAAAGTGATGTACTTGCTTATCTCAAAGATGGGCGTCCGTTCCAGTTTGCACAACCAGAATCTACATCAGGGTTCAAAGTTCCGGATCTTCAATTTGACAAGGGATCGGGCAAAATTGTCGAAATGGATCGCATGCGGAAGATGATCGCAGATCACATGGTATTCAGCAAGCATACTTCACCTCACGTCACGGCCTATGTTGAAGCAGATCTTACGAATTTGGTGGCCTGGCGTAAAGATCACAAACAAGCCTTTCAGAAAAAATACAATGAAAAATTAACCTACACACCGCTGTTTATAGAAGCGATCACCAAGGCGATCAGCGATTTTCCGATGATCAATTCATCTTTGGATGGTTACAATATCATTGTGAAGGAAGATATCAACATTGGGATGGCAACAGCCTTACCCAGCGGAAACCTCATCGTTCCGGTTGTAAAAAATGCAGACAAAATTAACTTGGGAGAGTTGGCAGAAATCACCAACGATCTCGTGGCGCGAGCACGTGATGGTAAATTGAAGGCAGACGAAACTAAGGGAAGTACGTTTACCATAAGCAATGTTGGGACCTTTGGAAGTTTGATGGGAACCCCAATTATCAATCAGCCGGAAGCCGCTATTCTGGCCACTGGAATTATCAAGAAACGTGCAGAGGTGATGGAAAACCCCGAGGGTGATACCATCGAAATTCGATCGATGATGTACTTATCACTTTCGTTCGATCACCGTATCGTTGATGGTTATCTCGCAGGCTCTTTCTTAAGAAGGATTGCCGACTATTTAGAACAATTTGACGTAAAAAGGGAAATTTAGCGATGTTGCCGACAGATCAAAAACAAGACACCAATAAGTTCGGGCTAACCAGGGAGTTGCTCCTCAAAGCCTATTCCACTCTGGTTACGGCCAAGGCGATGACATTTGTATTTGAGGAGAACTTTAAAACCGTGTCCAAATACGTTCATGCTACTTCCCGGGGGCATGAAGTAATTCAAATTGCCGTTGGTATGCAGCTAAAACCATTCGATTTTGCCTTTCCGTACTACCGGGATGATAGTATGCTTTTATCGATAGGAATGGAACCCTACGATCTAATGTTGCAGGTTTTAGCTAAGCGGGATGATCCGTTTTCCGGGGGGCGGACCTATTATTCGCATCCCAGCTTAAAAGACGATGATAAACCCAAGATTCCTCATCAGAGCAGCGCTACCGGAATGCAAGCTATCCCTGCCACGGGAGTGGCCCTTGGGTTTTGGTACAAAGAAGCTGAAGGTATCGATGACGCTGGTTCGAGCACAGCAGAGAAACCTGTGGTAGTTTGTTCACTTGGAGACGCATCAGTCACCGAAGGTGAAGTGGCAGAGGCCTTTCAAATGGCCGTATTAAAGCAGTTACCAATCTTGTATTTGGTACAGGACAATGGTTGGGATATTTCGGCCAATGCGGAGGAAACCAGGGCCCAAAATGCCTATGAATATGCGAAAGGATTTCATGGTTTAGAGGCAGTTTCCATTGACGGCACAGATTTCGAAGATAGCTATGGCACGATTCAAACGGTACTAGAGACGATTCGTGAGGAACGGAGACCATTTTTAGTGCATGCAAAGGTTCCCTTGCTCAATCATCATACATCGGGAGTGCGCATGGAATGGTACCGGGATGACCTTGAAGAAGCCAGGTCCCAGGACCCATACCCGAAGATGAAACAATTGCTCATGAACTATGGTTTCACCGACAAAGAACTTCAGGAGATCGAGAATGAGCGCATCGCTGTGGTTCGGGCAGATCTTGACCGAGCATTGAAGGCTGAAGATCCACATCCGGAAGATCTTTTCACTCATGATTTTGCTCCTACTCCCATAACCGAAGAATTGGGAGATCGTTCCCCGAAAGGAGCCGATAAGGTAGTGATGGTAGATTGTGCTTTGTATGCCATCGAAGAATTGATGGCCAAGCACAAAGAATGTTTACTCTATGGCCAGGATGTGGGAGGCAGGCTGGGCGGAGTATTCCGTGAAGCCGCCACCCTCGCTCAAAAGTTTGGGGATAACCGGGTGTTCAACACCCCTATACAGGAGGCATTTATCGTGGGTTCCACTGTGGGGATGAGTGCCGTTGGATTGAAACCTATTGTTGAAGTTCAATTTGCCGATTATATTTGGCCGGGGCTCAATCAACTGTTCACAGAAGTGAGCAGGAGTTGTTATTTATCAAATGGCAAGTGGCCGGTTTCCATGATATTGCGTGTCCCCATAGGTGCCTATGGCAGCGGTGGCCCTTATCATTCATCTTCAGTGGAAAGCGTAGTCGCTAATATTCGCGGCTTAAAGATCGCATATCCCAGTAATGGTGCGGATTTGAAAGGGCTATTAAAAGCAGCCTATTACGACCCTAACCCGGTAGTGATCTTCGAACACAAAGGCTTGTACTGGAGCAAAGTTCCGGGAACCAAAGGAGCGACTTCAGCTGAACCAGCAGAGGACTATGTTTTGCCCTTCGGAAAGGCGTGGGTGCTGCAGGAGATCTGGAAACAGGAGGATGAGGAAACCCTATCCATCATCACCTACGGAATGGGAGTGCACTGGGCGATCAATGCTTCGGAAGAATTGGGGCTTCAGGACCGAATTGAGATCGTAGATCTTCGTACCCTGCATCCACTGGACTACGATACGGTCTTCAAAAGTGTGAAGAAATGCGGAAAATGTTTGGTGGTTACTGAAGAACCTTCGGAAAATAGTTTTAGCAGGGCTCTTCAGGGTCGCATTCAGGAGGAATGCTTTCAGCAATTGGACGCGCCTGTGCTTGTCATTGGTAGTGAAAATATGCCTGCTATACCATTGAACAGCACCCTGGAACAGACCATGATCCCTTCCGTAGCAAAGGTTAAGCAGAAAATTCTTGAAATTCTCGAATATTAAAAAACCCTCCGAAGAGGGTTGTAATTATTAATTTGTTCCGCCACTTCCGGGAGGATATTTGGCGATGATCTCCTGAACGATCTGTCTAATTCGTTGTTCTTTTTTTTCAATATTTCCGCTTGTAATGAGTCTTGCACGGCCAATACCCTGCCAGACCAACTCATTGGTCTTCGCATCGATGAAATCGATATAGAGGCTTCCCTCCGTGGATCGTGAAACCGAATTGCCATAATAGCCGCCATACCACCATGGATTCCAACCCCAACCCCATCCGAAGTTGTTGTTATAGACATCGACACGTTCTCGCTCCTTGGTGAATATACTCACCAGGAGATCGGCGTTTTCCGACTTATTCATTCCTTTCAACCTCAATTCAGAATCGATGGCGCGAAGAATTCTCTTTTTGTCAAGGTCACTGATCTTGGCTTTATCTATTCCGGGTTTGTAAAAGGCAAAGTTGTTGTAGTTGCCAAAATTTGCATTTCGATCGTAATCGGTTACTACGCGTACCGAAGTACACGAGCTCACGAGAACAACCAGTAGCAATGCAGGTAAAATTCTTAAAACTTTCATAGCTGTTAAATTAATTTAATAATTCTTCTTTCACAAAATGTGGAAGTGTTACCACCAAACCGGGAGTGCGTTCCATCTCCCGTCGAATGGCGAACAAGGCTTCCTTGTTACGTGCCCAACTCCGTCTGGCTATGCCATTATTGACGTCCCAAAATAACATGGATTCCAGGCGTCGTTGCGCGTCTTTACTACCATCAAGAACCATACCGAAACCACCATTGATCACCTCTCCCCAGCCAACGCCGCCACCGTTGTGAATACTCACCCAAGTAGCTCCTCGAAAGCTGTCTCCAATTACGTTTTGAATGGCCATATCGGCAGTAAAACGACTGCCATCATAGATGTTGGAAGTCTCGCGATAAGGCGAATCGGTGCCGGAAACATCGTGGTGATCACGGCCAAGGATGACAGGGCTTATTTTCTTTTCGGCTATGGCCTTGTTAAATGCTGAAGCGATCTTCATCCTGCCTTCAGCATCTGCATATAAATACGGGCTTGCGATCCAACCACCAGTTTGTTGTCCTGAGCGCCTTTGATCCACTGAATGTTATCTGCCATTTGCTGACGAACCTCCTGGGGAGAATCTTTCATCATGGACTCCAGAACTTCCAATGCCAGCGTATCTGTCGCCAGTAAGTCTGCAGTTTTGCCCGATGCGCATACCCATCGAAACGGACCAAAACCGTAATCGAAACACATGGGCCCCATGATATCCTGTACGTAGCTGGGATAGCGGAACTCACGATCGGGGTTGGCATCATCCATTACCTCGGCTCCCGCTCGTGATGCTTCCAGTAGGAAGGCATTTCCGTAGTCGAAGAAGTAGGTCCCTTTCGCCGTGTGCCTGTTTATGGCAGCAGCATGCCTTCTCAAACTTTCCTGTACTCGTTCTTTAAATTTATCCGGATCCTGGGCCATCATCTCGTTGGCCTCCTCATAAGTAAGTCCCGCAGGATAGTATCCACCCGCCCAGGGGTTATGAAGCGATGTTTGGTCACTTCCCAGATCGATGTGTATCTGCTCCTTGTCAAAGTGTTCCCACACATCCACCACATTTCCATCGTAGGCGATAGACAGCGTTTCCTTATTTGCCTGCGCTTTTCGAACTCGCTGCGCTAGTTTATCTAAATTAGCAATGACCTCATCTACCCATCCCTGGCTATGTCGGGTATGCGTTGCTTTCTCATTCACTTCGGCACATACGGTAATACAACCTGCGATATTCCCGGCTTTGGGCTGGGCACCACTCATGCCACCAAGACCGGAGGTCACGAATAAGCCACCAACCGGATCTTTTCCGATCTTCCTGAAGCCATTGAGTACCGTAATGGTTGTCCCGTGCACTATCCCTTGTGGACCAATGTACATATAACTCCCTGCTGTCATTTGTCCGTATTGGGTCACTCCAAGGGCGTTAAACTTTTCCCAGTCGTCCTGTGAAGAGTAATTCGGGATCATCATACCATTGGTTACTACCACCCTTGGAGCTTCTTTGTGCGATGGGAAGAGTCCAAGAGGATGGCCCGAATACATGACCAAAGTTTGCTCATCGCTCATGGTTGCCAAATACTTCATTACGAGCCTGTACTGTGCCCAGTTCTGAAAAACCGCTCCATTTCCTCCATAGGTGATCAACTCCTGGGGATGCTGGGCAACTGCAGGATCCAGATTGTTTTGGATCATGAGCATGATCGCTTTTGCATGCTGGGACTGTCCAGGATATTCGTCCATAGGACGTGCATAGATGTTGTGGTCCGGTTGGAAGCGGTACATATAAATTCGTCCGTACGACCGGAGCTCATCTCTGAACTCTTTAGCAAGTGCTTCATGGTGCCTGGGCTCGAAGTATCGCAACGCATTTTTGAGTGCCAGTTTTTCTTCGGAAGGCGATAATATTTGTTTGCGTTTTGGCGCGTGGTTTACTTCCGTATCATAGGGTTTTTTTGCTGGAAGTTCGGCAGGGATTCCTTGTAGTATTTCTTCTTGAAATGTCATAGTTCGATGGGTGACTTTTACTGAGATCATGGTTTACCGGCGGCGCCTTTTGGTTTGTTGAAGCCGTAGGGGCAGTGTCTGCAATTGCTTTCGCAACAGTATCCCCGTTTCAGATGGTATTGTTCAGTAAAACACTTATACCCTTCCGGGGTGAAATAAAAATCACCTTCTTCCAGTTCGATCCTTTTCTTCGGAAACAACATACTACAAAAGTAACTATTAAGTCATTAACTTAGGAGCAATATAACAAGCAAATGATCCTGGTTGTAGGTCCTATTTTACTTCGGAAGAAATTCAACGGAATCACGCTCTGGCCATTTATCGTCCTTCGGCATAAAGGCCTGAAGCACGATGCGGTATTTCTTAATCATGAGCGCATTCATTATCGTCAACAGGTGGAATTACTGGTGGTGTTCTTTTATGTATGGTACGCATTGGAGTACTTGCTTCGGCTTTTACAGTATCGGGATCGTTTCAATGCTTATAAGAACCTGAGTTTTGAACGGGAAGCCTATGCTAATGAAAAAGACCTTCAGTATTTAAACCGAAGGCCTTTCTGGAAATTCTTGCACTATTTAAACTAACGTTTGGAGATTCGAATCGTTCCTCGAACATCATTGGAAGTTTCTATATTTATCAAGTAGATTCCCGTGGGAATGTCCAGGTCGAGATCTACATGCCGAGTGTTGCTAAATTCACTCGATAGCAGCTTCTGCCCTAACATATTGAACAACTCGATGGAACCGGCCGTATAATTGGATCCCAAATCAATTTGCAATGCGCCCTGGGTTGGGTTCGGGTAAGCCACCATCCCGGTTGCTGAAGTTACATCGTTCACCCCTAACACTCCGTCCTCAAAGAGGTACAAAGCACCGGTACTTGGCAAACTACCATTATTATCCTCTGGAGCTCCTCCAACGATCGAGGATGAATCCAGGTCAACACTATGTCCAAATTTATCGGACGTAAACCGATCGGCGGTCAATAACTTCTGGGTTTGATTCCAGAAACCGCTGCCATCCACTTCATATACAAAGATCGCTCCGCCATTGCCCCAGTAGGGGGGATCGCCGTTAAGACCATAGTCCTGTAAAGGCGCACCCGCGATGGCGCGGTCCCCATGGATGGCCACATCTTCTCCAACATTGTCCTGGGCAGTTCTGTCGCCACCCACAACTTTATCTTGTGCCCAACTGTTATTCGCATCGAAGATGTAAGCGGCGCCTGCATTGTTCTTGGGATCGGTTCCGGCATCGTCGTAATCGTGGTAAGGAGCTCCAACGATATAGTAGTTTTCATATACATCGACCGACCAGCCGAAGCGGTCGCCTAAATAAGGGTCTGCACCTTCCAGGATACGGGTTTGTTCATATTCAACACCGTTGTAGGCAAAGGCGTATGCTCCTCCGTATTCAGAAAGGGTAGGAATGTCTCTGTGGTAGGCTCCAACGATGATATTATCGTCCCAGACAGCAACCGAATATCCAAAGTAGTCGTTAGTATCCCTGTCTGACGCTACGATCTTTTGAAAAAAGCTCCAGCTACCTCCTGAACGAGTATAGATATATGCAGAACCGGCATTTTGCATATTGGCTCCTTCATTTTCGTCTTCATCTTCATGGAAAGCCCCCACAATAATAGTTTCATCCGAAATAGAGACACTATTCCCAAAACGGTCGTTCGCCTTTCGTACGGGAGCTTCCAACTTGGCGACCTGTACCCAGGTTCCTCCCCCGTCGCGTTCGTAGACGTAGGCAGCTCCGCGGTTTGCGTTCTCCTGAACGGCTCCTACCACGGCATAGGTCCCGCTGATGTCTACCGATATCCCAAACCAATCATCGATCTCACGATCGGCAGCAACAAGTTTGGCTTCCTGTGTCCATTCATCGGTTCCGGAATTATAGCGATATATATAGGCAGATCCTGCGTTGCTGAGGGGTTCTCCGCCGGTTCCGTCGTGATCTTCGTGCCACGCTCCGGCGATCATATAGTCTCCGGATTTGGCCACGGCGATCGCCAGGTTGTCATCGGAGTCCTGATCTGTCGCTTCCAGTTTCACTTTTTGTTCCCAGGTTTGTGTAAATCCCAGATTAATTCCGAAGATCAACAAGCTGCATAGTACTAGTGTTTTCATAAGTATAAAATTTGAATAACATCCTTTTTAAAAGAATGCTGCGTTAACTCATTTAATACTTAGTGTAATTTGAATGGAGGAGTGTAACCTAAAAATGTAGATTTTTTCTATTTAGGCTGAAAAGGGTAAATAAAAAACCTTCGGTCAAGTGGCCGAAGGTTTTGTCATTGTCATCTCGAGGATGACAAATTCTGTTAATTGTTCACTGTTTTGATTTAATCGACTTCTTTAAGTCGAATTGCGTATTGACAACGGGCTGTAATTGTTCTGAAATCCGAGATTGTGGCGCCGGTGGAAAGCGTACACCATTGTTCGAAATTCGGGTTTCTCCGCTTCTGCCAACAGATTGTGCATCGGCCCGAGTAGCAACTATAGACCATGCAAAGCTAACATTCGATGTTCCTCCCTGTAGTTCATTTACCATGAAACCATTCGCCGATTTATTGGTCACATATACTCCATTACAATCACCTTCAAGCTGAACAAACACTTTTAGTGGATGTTCCGAATCAACTCGTATATTCTTGCGCAGAACAGGATCAAGGGATACATAAACTGAACCGTTTACGAGTTGACCTATTCCGTAATCCTGGAAAAGAATTTCCGGCGCTTCAGGTGCAAACATAATAACCGGATTCTCATTTGTGTCTTTTACGATGGTACTAACCGTACCAGAGCCTAAGATTTTATATTCGGTCCAGGTAGGAGGCCCGGGTGGAGGCGATAAAAACCAACCTCCTACATAAGCATAGCTTCCGTCATTTTCAAAATAGCCACCAAATCCAGTGTCAGTGGTTATTGTTGCAAGTCCAAATACACCAATTTCAATTCCGGTTCCGGCCACGCCGGATCCGCTAGTTAAGGTGAAGATACTTCCGTTGTTTCCGGATCCAATAACTCCGGTACCTGTTGCAGTTCTGCCATATGCGAATAATCCGTTTTCACCATTCGATGCGATTCCAGTTCCAGAAGTTAAGTAGGACG
>JABDNM010000065.1 GCA_013043825.1 Flavobacteriaceae bacterium | reverse complement strand
ATCCAGCTATATCCCACGCCATCACTAACTGCTCTTTTTGCCTCCAGGCAACACTGGCCGGTAACATATCCTGGAAGGCTTCCCGTAACACCCATTTTTCCATTCGTTCGGGGGTGATCATTTTATCCTTGGGATTCAACCGCATGGCCACATCCATAAACTCTTTGTCCAAAAAGGGTACTCGACCCTCAATGCCCCATGCAGCCAGGGATTTGTTCGCTCTCAGGCAGTCATACTGATGCAATTTGTCCAGTTTTCTTACATTTTCATTATGGAAATCCTCTGCACTGGGTGCTTTATGGAAATACAGGTATCCCCCAAAGATCTCATCGGCACCTTCTCCGCTAAGGACCATCTTGATCCCCATGGCTTTGATCGCACGTGCCATGAGATACATGGGTGTGGACGCCCGTATGGTTGTGATATCGTAGGTTTCCAAATGATAGACTACATCGTTGATCGCATCTATCCCTTCCTGGATTGTAAATTTGATCTCATGATGCACAGTCCCCAAATGATTGGCTACTTTTTGAGCAGCTGCCAGGTCCGGAGATCCTTCTAATCCAATCGCAAACGAATGTAACTGCGGCCACCAGGCGCCTTCTTTATCTCCAGATTCGATACGCTTATCGGCATATTTCTTCGCAAGGGCCGAAGTGATAGAAGAATCCAGTCCGCCGGAGAGCAAAACTCCGTATGGCACGTCACTCATCAACTGCCTGTGAACAGCCGCATCCAGCGCTTCTCGAAGTTCATCCAGGTTGGTTTCGTTGTCCTTTACATTTTCATAGTCCATCCAGTCCCGGGTCCACCAGCGTTTCATTTGTCCGTCACTACTGTGCAGATAATGCCCGGGAGGGAATAGTTCGATCTTGGTACACACCCCTTCCAATGCCTTCAATTCGGATGCGACGTAGAAGGTTCCGTTTTTGTCCCATCCAATGTATAAGGGTATGATACCCATGTGGTCCCGGGCAACCAGGTATTCATCTTTTTCAGCATCATACAAGGCAAAACCGAAGATCCCGTTCATTTCATCTAAAAATGAAACTCCTTTTTCCTTGTAGAGCGCAAGGATCACCTCGCAGTCGCTGTGAGTTTGGAAGTTGTATTTACCTTCGAATTGTTTTCTAAGTTCCATATGATTGTAGATCTCCCCGTTGGCTGCCAGCACCAACTTCCTGTCTTCTGAAAATAAAGGTTGTTTTCCTGAAGTTGGATCCACGATCGCGAGTCGCTCGTGAGCCAGAATCGCATTTTCATGGTCGTAGATCCCACT
This sequence comes from Flavobacteriaceae bacterium, assembly GCA_013043825.1. Lineage (GTDB taxonomy): Bacteria > Bacteroidota > Bacteroidia > Flavobacteriales > Flavobacteriaceae > Aureisphaera. The sequence goes on along the minus strand of JABDNM010000065.1, from coordinate 11,490 downwards.
CCAATCGGGACCACGATGACGAATGCATTTCGCCATGGTTAATAATTGCGGGCGCAGCTCTTCTGCTGGCTGCTTTAGGTCGAAGGCACATACTATTCCACACATAATCTTATTCTTTAAGTATTTGTTGTTGACTGCCACGCCTAGGCTCCGGCAGATTTATTTTCGTGAAACAAAAAACCCGTCAAGTTCAAAAACCTGACGGGCCATATATCGCGACAAGGTTCTTGTTACGGAGTTCCGTTATTATTGTTATTATTTGAATTCTGAAACATTGCCTTGTTATTGTCGTTTGTCGATGTAAAGATTCAGTAAAAAAAAATGGAATCCAAATTATTCCAAAGAAAAATCAATCTGCCAAATATTTGATCCATAGTTCAACCAAAAAGAAGTGAAGTGCAAAAGCCAGTAAAAAGGCAATTCCAAAGATCTCCTGCATCGTATAATTTCCGGTTGCCATGAACAATCCGACCATACCCCTGATGGTAGATACAGCTATTGCAATAAAGTAAATTCGGGTTACCCAATTGCGATGCGCCTGGAACTGCAAGCTTCTTGCGGCTGTGTATGCCTTATAGGTACAGAATAAAAGAAAACTCCCAAACAGGATGGTGGTAATAGTTTCCAACCAATCTCCAAACGGATAAATAATGGCAAGTACAATTGCAGTCGAGAATATAACCAAGCTGAGTAACAAGAATATTTTTCCTACGGTTCGATGGATCGGATAATTTCGAACCCGGAAATAGGGGATAAGCTGGTAAGCACCCAATGCTAAAAATAATAAGCCGGGAATTATATGGAAGTATGCGAGCCAAAGATGACCCTGGTAGTGTAGGTCGACGGCTTGTACTATATGTCCATTGGAAACATTGCTCATGGTGCTCAATCGAACAAGCTTGTCCATGCTGGCCCACAAGAGGATCAACACGATAGAGATGCTACCCAGGATGAATAAATACCGAAAGAATGCCTTCATCTCACTGAAATGAAGGATAAGTTACAAAACTTTCGAATGGGGTTATCGCAGCTTAGGGAAATTGGATGGATCCATTTCATGCATCATCGCGTAGACTTTCTCAAATATATCTTCGGCGGAAGGTTTCGAGAAATAATCGCCATCGGTGCCATAGGCCGGCCGGTGAGGTTTAGCAGTCAGTGTTTGTGGTTTACTATCCAGGAAGCGATACGCATCCTGAGTATCGACAATGTGATTCAATATGTAAGCGGAAGCTCCACCAGGAACGTCTTCATCAATAACCAGCAGGCGATTGGTTTTAGCCACACTTTTTGCAATGTCGTGGTTCAGATCGAAAGGCAGCAAGGACTGCACATCGATCACTTCGGCATCAATTCCAAGCTGCTGTAGTTCTATGGCGGCCTCCATGACCAACCTTAATGTGCTACCATAAGAAACCAGTGTGATATGGGAACCTTCCTTAACGGTTTCAACAACACCAATAGGCGTTCTGAATAGCCCCAGGTTATTTGGCATTTTCTCTTTCAAACGATACCCGTTGAGGCATTCTACGATCAACGCAGGTTCGTCGCTTTCCAATAAGGTGTTATAGAAGCCGGCTGCTTTGGTCATATCTCTAGGTACGAGGACATACAATCCACGAAGCAGATGGATCAAGCCTCCCATTTGGCTACCACTATGCCAGATTCCTTCCAGGCGATGCCCGCGGGTTCTAACAATTAGAGGTGCCTTTTGCATTCCATTCGTTCGGTATCTTACCGTAGCCAAGTCGTCACTCATGATCTGTAAGGCATACAATACATAATCCAGGTACTGGATCTCGGCAATGGGACGCAGTCCGCGCATGGCCAGGCCAATTCCCTGTCCAAGGATAGTCGCTTCACGAATTCCCGTATCACTCACTCGGTAGGAGCCGTGCTTTTCCTGTAAGCCTTCCAGCCCCTGGTTAACATCTCCAATAGCCCCACTATCTTCTCCAAAGACAAGGGTTTCCGGACGATGCGTGAAAATATAATCGAAATTGTCACGAAGTATCACCCGTCCATCTACTTCATCTGCTTCTGCATCGTAGGTTGGTTTAACCTCTTGCACATGGGTTGCCTTGTTGTTTTCTTCGGAATAGAGGTGTGTACTGTATTTGGGTTGAATGATGTCGAAATAGTTATTGACCCAATCCTGCAATTGCCTTTTCTCTGCCGAACTTTCAGCAACTACAAATCGCAGGGCTTTTCGGGCAGCCGCTGCTATTGTTCCACGCTGAGGCTCCGTATCGCCAGCGAGATCGTTCTTGATTTTTTCAATGAACGTACGATTAGGACTGCTATCTGCCAGGTTGCTAAGCAAGGTGAGCGCTTCTTGTTTTTCTTTTCTCTGTGGCTCCAGAAATGCGTTCCAGGCGGCTTTCTTACCTTCCCGGACCTTTTTCTTGAGTTCTTTATCCAAAGCATCCAGGTCTTCTTCGGAAGCGATATCGGAAGAGATCATCCATGCACGCATTTTTGCAATACAATCGTGCTCCCGTTCCCAAGCCAGGCGCTCTTCGGTCTTGTAACGCTCGTGGGAACCACTGGTAGAATGACCTTGAGGTTGAGTAAGTTCGGTGACATGGATCAATACCGGAACGTGATCTTCCCTTGCAATCTTTCCAGCTTGCTGGTAAATATCGATCAGTTCGGCATATTGCCAACCCTTCACCTTCATTATTTCATAGCCTTCGCCCGCCTCATCGCGCTGAAATCCTTTGAGGATCTCACTAATATTTTCCTTGGTGGTTTGATGTTTGGCATGTACCGAAATTCCATACTCATCGTCCCATATACTCATTACCATGGGAACCTGAAGCACTCCTGCCGCATTGATGGTCTCCCAGAATAAGCCTTCACTTGTACTGGCATTTCCAATGGTTCCCCATGCAACTTCGTTACCCCGGCTGGAGAATTGAGTAAGATGTGAAAGTCCTTTTACATTTCGGAAAAGTTTGGATGCCTGTGCAAGTCCTAAAAGGCGTGGCATTTGCGCGGCCGTGGGAGAGACGTCGGCACTGCTGTTCTTTTGCTCCATTAAATTTTTCCAACTCCCATCCTTGTTCAAACTGTGCGTTCCAAAGTGGCCACCCATTTGCCGTCCGGCACTCATGGGATCCGCCTCGATGTCGGTATGGGCATATAAGCCCGCGAAGAATTGCTCTACGGTGAGCAGGCCCAGGGCCATCATAAAGGTTTGGTCTCGGTAATACCCGCTTCGCCAATCTCCATTTTTGAAAGCTTTGGCCCAAGCTAGCTGAGGAATTTCCTTACCATCACCAAATATGCCAAATTTGGCCTTTCCAGTTAGTACTTCCCTGCGTCCCAGTAAACTACATTCCCTGCTTGTAACCGCGATCCTGTAATCGTTTATCACCTCGGTTTTAAATTCGTCGAAAGAAAGATTGTTATTGGTCTGGGGGTTTGTCTGCATATTGGTGTTTTTGGGCACCACAAAAGTAGTTAAAAGCTGGCAGTTTTACAAAGGGGTGCTTTGTTAAATCATTGCGAATTATGTAAGAAAATCAATCATTTCTTTCCTTTTGATGAAATATTGACAATCAAGAGTCTGATTAGCAATAAAAATGGCAAGCCGTGAAATAAAAGGTCGAAGTAGTCCATTGCTTGCATTCCTTCGCCTCCACCCAGTATCCAGCGTAGTTTTCCCCAGATGTGAGGTTCGGGGTAAAAGGGGGCCAGCCCCAGGGTGAGACACCCTAGAATTATAATGCGCCAGTCGTTTAGAATACCCATCATCTTATCAATACCATTCGCGCGTAAATAAACCTAACAGAGTTTGTATGTCCAGGGTTACTATGAATCGAATACGCTGATCATAATTCCCAAGTCCGGGCTCCCATCCCAAGTTGGAGTAAAGCGGAAAGTAGATCTCAAAATAATCGGCCACGAGGCTCGCACGTATCCCAGTATCCCAAACTCCTTTGGGTTTCACGCCTTCATTTTTTACAACGCCAATATCACCATACGCAAAGATCCATTTCCAGATATTCGTGCTGGCATTTAAAGTGGCAATATATTGGTTTGCGTAGGAAGGCTCCAATTGAGATTTAAAGCCTCCTTCAGCAATGATCAATTGCTGACTAAACAATCCGGTGTCTTCACTTCTTCCGTAATAATTGTAGTCGAACAAGTAATCGCTGGGTCTGTCTAGTGCGAAGCTGAAGAAGTCACTCTCGGTACTGGTATTATTATAAATAAAAGTGCCCGCATAAAACCGAATATTGAGTTGACGATTGTTATTGAAGAGCTTGCGATAATCGAATTGAGCAGAAACCTTACTGAAGCTTTTCGTGATCTGGTAGTCCATCACCCCACGGTAGTAATTGATGAGATTCTTGTCTGAATACACATATTTAACATTGAAAATGCTGTAATTCGGGTCTTGGTCCGGATCATTGGGATCCTCATCCCGAAATACGTTCACACTCCTTATGTTGATGAATTGCTTTTTATTCTTCCGAAGATCATCATTATCACGGAACGCAAAAACAAGAAAGGGAGTAACTCGTTTATAGAACAAGTTTCGGTTGTATGAGAAAAAACTTCCCGAAACTCCCATACGGGTAGAGTAGTGGTTGTTTTTGTCCAGGTTTATGGTGTACTGCATGGATCCTTTTCCGATCAATTTCTGTGAACGAAACCCATATTGTGGGACGATCTTATAATGTACTCCCCGAGGCAGAAAGGTTTTGTTGTACAACTTAGGACCCAAAATAAAGCCATCATAGAGATTGTATTGAGCATCGGGCATGAAGAATAGCTGCGTGTAGTTGGGATCTTCCACGTCCTGAAACAACCTGAACTGGATGGGTTTGTTGAATAAACCGTGTACTTTCTTGGTATTGTTCCTTCGGTTATACTCTGGAATCACCCCTTCCGCATTCAAGACCAGCTTATGTACGTTTTCCTTCGGAATTCGAATGTTAAGTACACTGTCAATGGGCGACGTCCATCGCTTAAATAAAAGCGCATCTTTGTCGTAGACGTGGAGCGACACCGGCATACTATTGTTCCTTTTATTCAGAATGGTGACCTCTAAAGAATCATTTACTTCCTTGACTTTTTTGATCTTGAAGTCGATGGTCGTGCGCTTGGCGACAAATTCATCAAAAAACCAATTAACAGGCAGTTGTGTGTTTTGCTCAAGTACTTTTCTGAAATCCTCAGGACTGGTGGGTTTGAGTTTGAATTCATTGTAATAATCACGCAGGGCTTTCCCTAATTCTGGTTTTCCTATATAATCGCTTAGATACTGAAATCCCTCTCCGGCATAATAATCGCTCGCTATATTCTTATTGAACTTCACCAGGGAATCCTTGGGAGTGATCAGGGATTGATGCAGGTTGTTACGCGCCATATTCATATAAAGGAACGGGTACTGGTCATTGAATTCCAGATCGGATGCATGGGACCATCCAATCACCCAAAACTCGCTGAGGCTGCCCAGGATCTTCATCTCGGGATAATAGGTGTCCACGTATTCGATCATGAGATAGATCTGGATAGCGCCATACAGCCAATGGTCTTTTCGCGGATGGAGATGCAATGTATTGGTGATGTATTCGCGAGTGATGGTCTTGAGCAGTTCCATATCCAGTTCAAATCCGCTTGGAAACGGACTGATGAAGTCCGGAAGTTGATTGAACCCATAGACCGGGCTGTTGCGGTAATCGGCTTCACTTACCAGCAATTTTCTGAAGGGATAGGGACCCAGTCGATCGTTTAAAAAGCGTGTCACCCGATCGATCAACAGGGCATTTGGAGCATTGCCTACTTTTTCATCCCTAAGATCGGTGATCACTTCGACCTGGTCTGTGAGGGTGCTTTGAAAGCTATCAAGTCGCTCCAGGTAGATGTCTGTTTGCATTCGAAGGTCACCTTCAAGCCGTATTTCTTGGCGATCTCCCATATCATCCGCTTCTATCATATCAAGATCTGTGAATAGCTTGTATTCAGATGGAAGGGTGAATTGAATCCTGAAGTTGGATGGAGTTTGATAGTAATCGTCGGTATTTTTGTTGCTATAGGACTGCCAGTTCCCGTTGAAAACAGCGGGGGTAATAATCCAGTAATTCAGCTTGAAATTTCCATTCCTGTCGTAGCCATAACGCGTAAACCTGTCTTCCGGCAGTGTGACGATATATCGTAATTTTATTTTGGCCGAATCTCCGGGATTGATGGTGACTGGGGCGGCCATTCGAATTATATCCAAGGCTTTCCCGCGCTCCCAGGGAATAGGGACGCCCAGGTCATCGGTGATTGATTCCACGGTGGTCTTGCCACGATTCTCATCTTTTTCAAAATGAAAGGCACTTTTGAAATTCTCTGCAAAACGTTTGGCAAGCGGTGTGGTTTTACTTGAAAAACTGTTCGCCCAATCAAGGAGATAGATGGAGTCCATCATCTGGGCACTGTGATTATAAATGGAAATGGTTTGATCTATCTCAATGGACTTAGTTGCTACATCCAGATTGGCGTCCACTGTAATTGTATGCTGTGCTTCCAGTGGGAGCGAAAAGCACAGGCATAATATGGATAGCCAGGCAAGCTTCACTTACTGTTGAATTGGTTCTTATGCAACAGTTCCCGACCAGTCGCACAATGTGTATTATAAATTAAAAATAATTCTGGATGGAATTTGGCGAAACTATCCCGAAGAATCACATTTTCATCTTGGAGAAGTGAATCGGTAAGATCAAGCTGTACACCAGCAAAGAGCAATATATAATAGGAGGCGGACATTTAGAAGTTTGGACTTAGGTTGAATTCTTCGTAGAACTTGTCCAGTATATCGAGCACCTCATCGGCAGTATCGACCAAATGGATGAGGTCCAGGTCGCTGGGACTTATATTTTTAGCATCGATCAAAGTAGATTTAACCCATTCCATCAGGCCACCCCAGAATTCGGTACCGACTAAAATAATTGGGAACTTATCGATCTTGTTGGTTTGAATTAGTGTAATTGCTTCGAATAACTCATCCAGGGTTCCAAAACCACCCGGCATCACCACAAATCCTTGAGAGTACTTGACAAACATGACTTTTCGTACAAAAAAGTAATCGAAATCAAGGCTCTTGTCACCGTCGATATAGGGATTGTCATGTTGCTCGAAGGGAAGATCGATGTTCAGGCCAACCGAAGTACCACCCGCCAAATGCGCTCCGCGATTACCAGCTTCCATGATACCCGGGCCACCCCCGGTAATGATACCATAACCATGTTGTGTGATCTTCTCGGCAATATTCACCGCAAGCGTATAGTATTTTTCTCCCGGCTTTGTCCTCGCAGAACCGAAAATAGAAACACAGGGGCCAATACTGCTCATGCGCTCGAAGCCATTCACGAATTCTCCCATGATCTTGAAAATAGCCCATGAGTCGTTCGTCTTGATCTCATTCCAATTTTTCTTATGTCGTTCTTTTCTCATAAGATTTCAATGCTGTCGCTGTTTATATAACAATTTAGAAGGAGAAATACCCCTTCAATGGTCTAATGTAATTCTTTTTTCAGGAAATGGGCGGTGTAGCTTTTTTTATGCTGAATGATTTCCTCGGGTGTTCCGGAGGTAATTATCTTTCCTCCTTTCTTGCCCCCTTCGGGACCAATATCGATGACGTGATCTACCGTTTTAATCACATCGAGGTTATGCTCAATAATAACCACGGTGTTTCCCTTGTCAACCAACTTGTTCAAAACCTGTAATAACACCCGAATATCCTCAAAATGCAGTCCGGTTGTTGGTTCATCCAAAATATAAAAGGTATTTCCGGTATCCCTTTTGGATAACTCGGTTGCCAGCTTAATTCGCTGTGCTTCACCTCCGGATAGCGTGGTGGATTGTTGGCCCAGGGTGATGTAGCCCAACCCCACATCCTGGATGGTTTTCATTTTCCGATGAATCTTCGGGATGTTCTCAAAGAAAGCACAAGCTTCGTTGATGGTCATTTCCAGCACATCGTAAATCGATTTCCCTTTGTACCGAATTTCCAGCGTTTCCCGATTAAAGCGCTTCCCCTGGCAAGTCTCACATTCAACATAAACATCGGGGAGGAAATTCATCTCGATCACTTTCAATCCACCTCCCTGACAAGTTTCGCAGCGTCCGCCTTTAACATTAAAACTGAAACGGCCCGGCTTGTATCCACGGATCATCGCTTCAGGCACTTTGGCGAACAAGTTTCGAATTTCAGAAAAAACACCGGTATAGGTCGCCGGATTGGATCGTGGCGTCCGTCCAATGGGCGATTGATTGATATCGATCACTTTGTCGATGTGTTTCAATCCATCAATTTTTTTGAAGGGCATGGGTTTTTTTACTCCGTTGAAGAAGTGGGCGTTCAAAATAGGGTAGAGGGTCTCATTGATGAGGGTGGATTTACCACTCCCGGACACTCCTGTTACACCAATCATTTTGCCCAAAGGAAATTCAACGCTCACGTTTTTTAAGTTGTTGCCAGTTGCACCACTCAGTGAAACGATCTTTCCATTGCCGGATCTTCGTTGCTTTGGAATGGCTATTTCCTTGGAACCATTCAGGTAATCTGCGGTAAGCGTGTGATGTTTCATAATCTCGACCGGAGTTCCTTTGGAAACGATCTCGCCTCCATGCTTACCTGCGGCAGGTCCAATATCGATCACGTAGTTGGCCTTTCGGATCATTTCCTTGTCGTGTTCAACCACGATCACACTATTCCCTAACTCCTTCAGTTTAATTAGAGAATCGATGAGCTTCTCATTATCTCGCTGGTGCAACCCTATGCTGGGCTCGTCCAGGATATAGAGAACTCCTACCAACTGCGATCCTATTTGTGTTGCGAGCCTTATTCGCTGGGCTTCTCCACCCGAAAGCGACTTGGAGCTGCGATTTAGGGATAAATACGTCAAGCCTACATCCACCAGGAAGCTAAGTCGAGCCCGAACCTCCTTGATGATCTCCGATGCGATCTTTAGCTGTGTTTCGGTCATTTTCGATTCTACTTTCCCGAACCACTCACTCAATTCAATCACATCCATGGCAGCCAGATCGGCGATATTCTTATCACTAATCTTGAAGTTTAAGGATTCCTTCCGAAGTCGGCTTCCCCCACATTCTCCACATGGGATTTTATCCATGTACTCTTTGGCCCAACGGCGTATGATTTAGACTCATTGGCTTCAAAGGTGTTTTGAAGGAAAGTGGCCACCCCTTCGAAATCGATCTTATAATTTCGAGTAATTCCAAGCGTTTTCGATTCCACTTCGAAGCTTTCATGACCTCCGTGAAAGATCACTTCTTTGGCTTCCTTTGGAATACTTTTGAACGGATCACTTAGGTTGAAATCATACTTCTGGGCTATAAGTTCCAGCTGTTTGAATACCCAGTTACTCTTGTGCGGGCCATGAGGTGCTAACGCCCCTTGTTTGATCGACAACGATTGATTGGGAATTATCTTGTCCAGGTTCACCTGGTGCAATTCACCCAAACCTTTGCAATTGGGGCACATTCCCTTGGGTGAATTGAAAGAGAAATTATTGGGCTCGGGGTTAGGGTAGGAGATCCCCGAAGTTGGACACATGAGTGATCGGCTGAAATAGCGTACCTCTTCGGTTTCCTGGTCCAGCACCATGAGAACATCATCGCCGTGATACATTGCTGTTAGGATGGTTTCGGTCAAACGGTTATTCATATCGCTCTCTTCAGAAATCTTAAGTCGGTCGATGACGATCTCGATATCGTGGGTCTTGTAACGGTCGATCCTCATTCCTTTTACTATATCCATGATCTCTCCGTCTACCCGAACTTTCAGAAATCCCTGCTTGGCGATCTGCTCAAACAATTCACGATAATGACCTTTTCGGGATCGAACTACCGGAGCCAGGATGCTTACTTTGCGTTGGTCGAAATCTTGGATGATCAATTCCTTGATCTGCTCGTCGCTGTAACTCACCATTTTTTCTCCTGTTTGGTAACTATAGGCGTCACTTGCACGAGCGAAAAGTAACCGAAGGAAATCGTAGATCTCGGTGATTGTACCTACCGTCGAACGAGGACTCCTGCTCGTCGTTTTTTGCTCTATGGCAATCACCGGCGACAATCCTTCTATTTTATCCACGTCGGGACGCTCCAGGCTACCCAGGAATTGTCGGGCGTAGGCAGAAAAAGTCTCAATGTAGCGACGTTGCCCTTCGGCATAGATCGTATCGAATGCCAGGGAGGATTTTCCACTGCCCGAGAGACCGGTGATCACCACCAATTTCTCTCTCGGAATACTAACATCGATATTCTTTAAATTGTGAACCCGAGCCCCTAAAACTTCAATACTGTCCTCCATTTTGACCATAATTTGCAAAGGTACTGAAATGGTTTGAAAAATCTAAGTCTGAAGTATCTGGTTGAAAGGTAACTTATAGACAATTTAATTAACTATTTGCCTCTCTAATCACAAACTGATAGAAGCTTGTCGCGATAAAGAATACAACTGCGATAACAATGGAGTAACTAACGATCAAACTAACGATAGGCAGGCTGAAGAGCATCCATACCAGGGGAAGCAGCACACCGAAGAGTACAAGAAACAGGAAGACGAAATAGAGGTACCGAATGAGGCCAGGTAATTTTTTATCGCTTGTGTCCTGGAACTGGTATAATTTCGGGATCACTTCATTGGCCATGTATTCACCTAATTTCGCCAAAAAGACCTCGTTGAAGGACGAATCTTCAAATGCTTCGCCGTCGATGGAGTTGGCAAGGGTCATGATCTTTTCCTGGTGGCGTTCGAACACCGAGTTATAGTCCAGCGATTCCTTAAAACTTCCAAATTTATACCCGAAATAATACCAAAGGCCCGATCCACACTTGTGTTCGATCCACTTGGCAACGATCTCCCGGTCATAGACTTTTGGATACCGAATCGTCTCGGGGATCTGTTTTTCTTTAACACTGGTCATCAACAGCGATTTCATCTCCAGGTATAGGTTTTCGGTATCCTGATAATGGTGGCTCTCCTGCAGAAACTCGATCGCCAATTTGGATTTACCTTTGTAAAATTCCTTGACTTCAAAAAAGGTAAGTCCCGCGAACTCATCGTCTATATATTCACGTAAGCCCGGTAGCCACAGTTTGGATCGCAACAACAGATCGATTATGGACCTGAAATTGTGCATTTTTTGGGTGATCCTGCTCAGGCCTTCAATTGCTGAAGTTCGAACCGATTTGAGATTTGCCGCCGCGTACGCAAGGTAGATCATAATAAGAGCCGATAAAAAGCCGCTAATACTAATAAAGATTGTTGATACATCCTGCAGAATGGTGGAGAAGGTAGGGTCTGCAGTTACCTTTTGACGAAGTAAAAATACGAGGGCAATACCCAGAAAGCCGCTTAGAACGAGCGGAATCAAAGCATATAAATCCTTGAAGAAAGATTTATTTCTCATATTCGTTCGATTGCAACCTAAGAAAATTGGATGATTTTACGCCGTTGAAGTA
>JABDNM010000058.1 GCA_013043825.1 Flavobacteriaceae bacterium | reverse complement strand
TCAACAACGATCTCCGGATTTCCATAAACATAAACATAACTTTTCCCTTGTGCATACAGTTTTAATTCTTTGGAAGCGCGCACGTATATATCGGATGAATTGGAACTGATAAGATCTGCAAAAGTGGTTTTGAGGTCTTTTGCCTTAATATCTGTCGAACCCGAAGCCGTAAGCTTTAGATTGGTTACTTCCCCTTTCAAATTAAGATCTGATCGTTTGTTTACGGTGATCTCGATATTATCCATGGCCAGCTCCCCTTTTAAGTATGCCTTATCGTTTAAAACCAGATTCGATCTTTCGCCTCGAAGTAATAGTTCTCCTCGAGAATTTTGGTTTAGAACCATCGATCCGTGATTGGTGCTAAGATCAAGTTCGAAATACGAATCGTCAAACGCTTGCAGGTTAAATCGGTCACTTATAATTTTATTTTTTGAGATTACTTTCGAATGTCCCCTCATAATTATCGAGCTAACATCTGTAAACGTTACTTCGATTTCCAATTTCTTACTCGATACTATCTTATTGATCGTGGAAATCTTTAAGGTTCCCTGTATCACTTCTAACTTTACGATATCTATCAAATTGTCATCTGCTTTGATATGATACCCGTTCGATGCAGACTGTGTGAGTTCTATTTCCAAATTATCGTTCACTTCGATAGCCGAAAACGGTTCAAGAGATTGATAGACATCCACAACTTGCTTGCTCCCCTTTATTTTAGGTTTTTTTTGACCCACTGCAGGCACGGTTACCGCGACTAGCAATGCAATTAAGATTTGTTTTTTCATTTTATAATTAATGAGTTCTAGACTTTGACACGTAAATTACTTCAAGGTCACATTAAATAATATAATTTAGCTTCGTCTTATTTGCTACTTTTGCCCAAAATTCGAAACCCATGTTGAAATTTGAGCAGGAAATACTCCTCACCGCCGTACTCTTTGTAATTACTATTGTATCAATTCTGGTCGTAAAATGGCTGCTCAAGAAGTTTTCACGGTTAAAGGCCATGGATGCCAATAGAATAAAGGTGGTACTTAATCTTAACTATTTATTGATCTATTTGGTAGCCATTGTGTTTCTAATTGCAATATGGGGTGTGGATCTAAAACAATTCACAGTATTTATTTCCTCCATACTTGCTGTTTTGGGAGTTGGTTTTTTTGCTCAATGGTCTATATTATCCAATTTAACTTCCAGTGTGATTTTATTCTTCAACCATCCTGTTCGAATAGGGGATAAGATCAAGGTACTCGATAAGGATTTCGATTGGACGGGAGAGGTGACCAATATCACCGGGTTTTATTTATTTATGACCACCACGGCTGGGGAGAAGATCACACTACCTACCTCCTTGGTCATGCAAAAAGGGATCCAGATCTTAGATTAGGACCATTAGACGTTATTCATAGCAAGCAAAAAATAAAAAGGCGGCCCCGTAAATTTAGGACCGCCTCTTATCTGGATTTTCGAACTCAAGCTAACAACTCACCTTTGCTCTTTGGTTTTTGATTTGGATGAAATTCGAACTCCGGAATGTTACTCTACGACCTCCACTTCGTTGTCGACTACGTCTTTAATTGGCAATATCATTTTGCCAGTTTCAGTTTTTAGGGTCATTGTAATATTGTCAATAGATTCGACGGTTCCTGTGGTTCCTTTGATTTTCACCTTCTGACCAATCTCAAAATTCTTACGGCTATAAAATGCGCGAAGAAGATCACCGATAACTTCTTTGGATCCAAACCCGAATCCAATAGCGACAGATCCAAGAAATGCCCCCAGGATGATCGTTAGATTGTTTGTGATGATATCAGTATTAATACCGGCCTGGTTAAGGGCAGTGATCGTAATGATAACGACCAGAACATAGAACACGAGGTTACCAATAATCTTTGTGCCAGCAAGATCAAAGGATTCGAACAAGCCTACGATCGCTTTTTTCACGAAGTTGGCAATGTATAGCCCAATCATAAAGAGAGCGATTGCACTGAACAACTTGGGCAGGTATCGAAGTAGTTTACCGATTTCTTCAGAAACCACCTGCCAATTCATAATATCTGCTGCTACAATAAGGAATACAAGGAATAAAATCCATTTAACAAAACCCACAATCACGTTGGTGACATTGAAGGTGAGATCGGTCTTTCCAAACAAGTCCTTCTCGTTGATGACGTCGGTTAATTTATCGACTTTGGCAAAACGCAATATTCGTCTTAAAATGTAGATCACAATTTTCGTGATGATCCATCCCAGAATAAGAATTAGGATAGCACCTACTATATTGGGAATAGCCTCCATGACATTTTTTCCCATTTCATTCAGGGAGTTGAAGGTAAGATCCTTCCAGTTGTTGATTGTTTCCATGATTTATTTGTTGGTGGGTTTATGATTAGAATTTTGTTTTCGTTTTTTGAAAAAACTCTCTACTGCTTGTCCGTAGTTAACAGAAAACAAGCTCACGGCTTCTACAAAAAATTTAAAAGCCGAAACGTCGTCCATGACCTTTTTTTTCAGGTCTTTGGGAGCCTCTTTGGGAGGATGTCCTATCTTTTTAAATGGGTTTTCCATATTCTCAATCCAGTTTTTCGTTACACAGATCAATTACCCGGGCTTTGGCCCGTTTTAGTCTCATTTTAACGGCGCTCTCTCCTATGCCCAACACCTGCGTGAGTTCCTTGACCGAGAGATCGTCTTGATATTTTAGCAAAAGGAGCATCTTATCCTCGGCGCTAATCAATTCTAACGCCTTCTTTAATTTGGACACCTGTAATTGAAACAAACTATAATCGTCTGCTTCAACCATAAGGTGGCCGTATTGTTCGGCGGGAACCGATTTCATCGACATTTTTTTAGCCTTGTCTCGGCTTACGTAATTCACACAATGGTTATAAGTAAATGCATAGAGCCAGGTCGAGAACTTTGACTGACCCCGAAAGCTGTCAATTTTCATAAATAACTTCAGGAACACATCCTGCGTTAAGTCTTTGGCCTCGTCGCTGGAACTGGCAAACCCATAACATTTATTATAAACAACATCGCAAAAACGATCGTACAGCAAGCCGAAAAGGGCTGTATTCTTGGTTTTCGAGATTTCCGCCACAAGTTCCTCGTCGGTTAGGAATTGTAACGTTGCTTTAAAGTTCAAAACAGTTGCTGCTTATTATCCTAAGACACAAAGTACATACATAAGTCACTTATAAATAGGATTTCTTTAGTAGGGGGGGTCACTCAAAGATACATCGAAGGCATGAATTTCTGCGCGCTGGTTTTTAAATGTAACTAATTGTGAATCTGGCAGCTTCCTTAAACCATTATAAAAACGGGAAATCAGTGATCTTACTCTTTTATAAATTTTTGGATGGTCCGGCCATGAGTTGTATTCAATTCGAGAAAATACATTCCTTTCGAAAGCGATGAAACATTAATCGACTTAACGTTCTCCGATATTAGCAATATGCGTTCTCCACCAACTGAATAGATCTCAACAGATTCGAACACTATATTTTCAGAAGCGATAAATAATTCCTCTGCTGTAGGATTTGGATATATTACTAAGGAAGCTAAATCTGAAACTCCGGTTCCCAGTACATAGGAGTAGTAGATTGCTTGATCACCGTTCACATTGGTGACGATCAATTGAAGTTCTCCACCGCCAGCGTCATTGATCTCATAGCTCATAGGAGTCCCAAAAAAATCGTGATAAAAAGGACGGAAAATGGCGTAGAAATCCCAACAAGGACTAGGAAACTCGTTACAAATGCCTTCAGCTAATCCTACATGATCTACGATCGTAAAGATGGGGTCAATAGGATCGAATTCCAGCCATGAAGTTCCCAGATCGATATCTGTGGGTAAGTACATAAAGTATTGATCATCTCCAGCCTCATAGTAATATTCAGTAACTACGGAGAACCCCACACCATAAGGGACATTGTTTTCTCCATCAAGAACCAAATTGTGCAAATGCCAAGTTCGTAAAAGATCGGGATCCGGGTCCTGAGCTGTACCAGCCGAAATGGCAAAAAGTGTAAATACGAATACAATGATTTTTTTCATTGTTTAATTTTTTATAAACTTCTTAATGGTTTGACCTGTTTCGGTTCGTAATTCCATAAAATACATACCCGCCGATAGCGATGAAACATTCAAATAAGATTCATTCTGTAAAATTTCAGTATATCGCTTCCCCGTTAGATCATAAATGTAGATTTCTTGAACCACAAAATCTTCCGAAGAAATATGAAGTATATCTATAACTGGATTCGGCACCAACATGATCTTAGTCTTTTGTTGCTCATCAATACTTAATGGCGGATGGTCATTAAATAAGGCATAACTCCCATCACTACGAGTGATATGCAACGCTTTTTCTCCTCCGTCCATGAGGATAATAGCCCAATCAAAAACAATTTCAATACCGTCTCCAAACAGCAATTCAAAATATTTACCTGCAAAGTCACAGTAAATCTGGCAACCAGGCAAGGTAATCGCAGGCTCAGTGATTGTAAATCGTTGATCCTGGACATCATAATCGATTGTTCCAAAAAAGCTATCACTTTCGGGATCAATTGCTGCATAAACTTTGTTCGCTAAGAATTCGATATTCGGGTTTAAAATCCCTGAAGATGGGTGGATGGGCGATTCATACTCAACACCCCCTACATACACAAGATCGATATACCAATCAGAATCCGTCAAGTCGCTGGGCTGACCAAATCCCAGGCAATGCAGGCAAGTAAATAGAGTTAATAGTAACGTCTTTTTCATAAAAATTGCCCATTTTAAGGGAGTAGCTATTAAAGTTATGAAATCTTAACCACTTTCAATATTTTTGGGCTTTAGTAAAAAGATGACCGACTTTCAGTTTTACTTCGAATTGGGCCTCTGGCATGTGCTTGACTGGAATGCCTACGATCATGTTCTGTTTATCGTAGTACTATGTATCATGTATTCGCTAGCCACCTGGAAGCGCTTACTGGCCCTGGTAACAGTATTTACCGTTGGACATACAATATCCCTTTTCCTCAGCGGACAAGGGCTTACGCTCGTTGACGCTAAATGGATCGAATTCCTAATCCCATTAACCATCATGGCCACTGCCCTGGCAAATATGATGTGGGTGTGGAAGTCGAGCCGACCGGATAATACGGTTTGGCTGTACATCATCACATTATTCTTTGGGGTGATACACGGTTTTGGCTTTGGACGTTATTTTAACCAGATCAATGATGAGCAGGCACTTCTTCCTCTTTTGGAGTTTGCTTTGGGGATAGAAACGGCACAACTGGTAGTGGTTCTCGTAATGCTTTTGCTAGGCTATCTTTTTTACAAGATCTTCCCCATAAAAAAGCAATTTTCGGTATTGATGGTCTCTTCTATCGCCATTTTAGCTTCCCTGCTAATGCTTATAGAAAATTGGCCTTTCAAAGATTAGCCTTAACTTTCAGAAACATTTAACAGCGCTATTTTTTGATAGGCTGTAAGATACTAGTAAATTCGCCTACTTACTTGAATATATGACCCGACAAAAACAGCTGAAGTATGATGTAGCTTACCTTCGAATGGCCTACGAATGGAGCAAACTTTCTTACTGTGAGCGAAAACAAGTAGGGGCTTTAATCGTTAAGGATAAGATGATCATTAGTGATGGTTATAACGGAACTCCAACGGGTTTCGAAAATATATGCGAAGATGATGCAGGATATACCAAATGGTATGTGCTACATGCAGAGGCGAATGCGATCTCAAAAGTGGCTTCGTCTACACAGTCCTGCCAGGGAGCTACCTTGTACATAACCATGTCTCCTTGTCAGCAATGCAGCAAATTGATCCACCAGGCGGGAATTTCCCGATTGGTCTATCATTTAGGGTATAAAGATGATTCTGGAATTCGTTTTCTTCGGAAAGCGGGCGTCGAGATCACTCATGTGGAAGAATTGAATTGATGGGAGCGAATAAAAAATACCTGCCTATAATCCTGGGAGTCGCAGTTGCGGCCGGGGTGATCTTGGGCTCAAAACTAAACTTCAAAGATTCCAACGAAAAGATCTTCGCGACCAATTCAAAAAAAGATAAACTGAATCGATTGATCGACTACATCGACTACGAATATGTAGATGAGGTTAATACCGATAGTATCGTCGATGTCACTGTCAATGGGATCCTGGAGAATCTCGATCCACACTCGGTATATATTCCCGTGGACCAGTACGAGGAAAATGCCGATGATATGCGCGGGAACTTTGTGGGAATTGGAGTGAGTTTCTACCCTTACAACGATTCCATTGCCGTTATCCGCGCTATTGAGGGTGGTCCCGCGGCCAAGGCGGGCATAAAAGGAGGCGATCGCATCCTTTATGCAGACGGGGAAAAGTTATTCGGAGAGGGGATACATCGTGACAGCATCTCAAAATTCCTGAAAGGAGAGATCAATTCCAAAGTAAAACTAAAAGTATATCGTAAAGGAGAAAAGAAATTGCTGGACTTCACCTTAAAACGAAAGCGAGTACCCATTGTAAGTGTGGATGCCTCTTATAAACTCACCGATCAAATAGGATATATTAAAGTAAACCGTTTTTCAGAAACGACTTTCAACGAGTTTAAAGCGGCTCTCGATGAACTGGACGACGAAGATTTCAACACCCTGGTACTCGATCTTCGGGATAACCCGGGAGGCTATATTTCGGCTGCGGAACGAATGGTCGATGAATTTCTGGAAGATGATAAGTTGGTGCTCATCACCCGAAATAAAAATGGAGATGAACATAAGACTTATGCTACCAGACGAGGGAGTTTTGAAGATGGCAAGTTGTATGTGCTCAACAACGAGAACTCGGCATCGGCCAGTGAGATCGTAGCAGGAGCACTTCAGGACAATGACAAGGGAATTATCGTAGGACGCAGATCCTTTGGAAAAGGGCTGGTACAACGGGAAATGGCACTGGGCGACGGAAGCGCGGTACGACTCACCATCGCACGTTACTATACACCTACAGGACGTTCTATCCAACGACCCTATGGCAACGGCAACGGGTCCTATTACAGCGATTATGAAAATAGATACAGAAATGGGGAGATGATCTCGGCCGACAGTATTCGTGTTGCAGACTCTTTGAAGTTTACCACGCCTAAGGGCCGGGTGGTCTATGGTGGAGGAGGGATTATTCCCGATGTCTTCGTTCCTAAGGATACCAGCGTAGAGAATGAAACCTTGCGCTATGTCTCGAGAAATGGCTTTATGAGTTATTTCGTCTTTGAATATTTAGAAGCCAACCGAGATGATTTCAGCGGGATATCCCTGGAGGAGTTTGAACGAAATTTTGAACCGGGTCAGGCCCTTGTGGACGATTTTATTTCTTATTCTCAGTTAGAACAAGCCCAGATCGATCTCAGCAGCTATAGCTATGAACTAAAACTCGCTTTGAAAGCTAGTATAGCACAGCAATTATTTGGCGATAATGCCTTTGAATACTTTATGAACGAAGGAGATCCCATGATCGAAAAGATCTACGAATTGGAATCCAAGTGATTTCTACCTCTCTTCTTTTTCCTTACCCGAAGTGCTAACTGTAAAATTACCATCAGCAACACGGCACATGCTGCAGCTAGTATCCCAATAGCAGCAACCGCACTTTCTCCCTCAAATGGGTTACTCATATCAAGCTTCGTGGCATTGAACACTATGAGGCCTATGCCCAGGATCATAAGTATGTAGATAAATATTTTCATTTGCTAATTGAATAGTTCTTGAATATTGGAGGTGAAGAGTTTTACCGCGATCGCTAACAAGATCACGCCAAACACTTTCTGAATAATCGAGATTCCGTTTTTACCCAGAATGCGTTGCAATTTCGCGGAAGTTTTCAGCACAGCAAAGATAATGATAACATTGATGATCACTGCCACGATCACATTTTCCATGGAGTATTCCGCTCGAAGAGAGAGTAAGGTGGTTAGAGTACCTGGTCCAGCCAGCATTGGAAAGGCCAATGGGAAAATGGATGCCACATCCGGACTACTGCCATCGTCTTTGAATAAGGTGATGCCCAAAATCATCTCAAGGGCGATGAAAAAAAGAATGAAAGCTCCGGCAACCGCAAATTCATTTACATTAATTCCAATGAGCTTTAGAATACTTTCACCAACAAAGAGAAAGAGCACCATTACCACCGCAGCAATGACGGAGGCTTTTGCGCTATTGATGTGCCCGGCTCGGTTGCGTAATTTTATCACGATAGGAATATTTCCAACAATATCGATCACCGCAAACAGTACCATGGTAGCGGTCCCTATTTCCTTCAAATTTAATTGCATATCCTTGAATTTGGGTGCAAAATTACTCATTTAAAAGCAGCTCACTCCCTGAAATCGTAATATTTATTACTCGGCTTGGGGTGCCCAAAAGGTCTTTGCAGCCTTCCGGCTAAAACCAATATCTTTGTCGGCATGTTTCAACTGGGTAAAACCATCGTTTCTGAAGAGATCATCGAAAAGGATTTTGTGTGCAATTTAAGCGCTTGCAAGGGAGCCTGTTGTGTAGAAGGTGAAGCAGGGGCACCTGTTACTGAAGAGGAAGTGGGGATTTTGAAACAGATCTATCCAAGGTTGAAGCCCTATTTACGGCCCGAAGGAATTGAAGCGATCGAAAAACAGGGAACCCACGTTTTGGGACAGAGTGATGAACTGGAAACACCCCTGGTAAATGGAAAAGAATGCGCCTATGTTACATTCACAGAACAAGGCATTGCGAGTTGCGGAATTGAAGACGCTTATAGTGACGGTGCAGTAGATTTCAGGAAACCCATATCGTGTCATTTGTATCCTGTTCGGGTACAGGATTTCAGTGAGTTCGCCGCCGTGAATTATCATCGCTGGCCCATTTGCAGCGACGCCTGCACATTGGGAAATCAACTGAAAGTCCCTGTTTACAAATTTGTAAAAGACGCCCTGGTGCGTAAGTTTGGGGAGAATTGGTATACGCAACTGGAGAAGGTCGCCTCCGAGATGCAATCGTAAATCCACAAATTGCTCGTTACATTTATTCCATGAATCGTTACATTACTGGCAGTCGTTGGCTGACCTAATCCCTAGTTTTATGTAAGATTAATTGTACGGAAAAATGATTCCGTTGGAGGATGGATAAAATCCTTATAATTAGTAACTTAGCATATAGTACTAATCGATAAAATATACATTATGAAGAAGCTAATAATGATCTTGCTTGCGGTTTTAGTTTTTGGTTCCTGTGATAACCCCGTATCGAAGAAGATCAAGGAAACCAAACAGAATGTTTCTAATACCAAGGAGGCATTTAAGGAGATGAATGAGATGCAGAAAGATATCAAGGAATTACAGCAAACAGAACCCTTGACCAACGAGGAATTAAAAGAATGGCTGCCAGACAAGGTTAATGGCATGAAGAGAACAGGCTTTAAGGCAGGTCAGGGTGCATTTATGCAAATTGCCATGATCGAAGGAACTTACACCAATGAAGATAAGTCAAAGAAATTCAGAGTGGAGATCATGGATGGGGCCGGAGAAATGGGAGCCACTGCCACTGCTGGAGTACGTATTCTCTTTTCTCAGGAATTTGAAGAAGAGGACGAGTATAAGGTGAGAAGAACGGTAAAGAAAAATGGCAGAAAGGCGATTGAAGAATACAGGAAAAATAACGATCGGAGTGAAATTCAATTCTTCCATGACGATCGTTTTTATGTCAAAGCCACTGGCGACAATATGAGCCTGGAAGAAACTTGGGATGCTATTGATGATCTGGAAATGGACGATTTAAGCTCCTGATCTCTTCATTTTGAAAACGATTTAAGTAGCCGCTCTCAGTTAATTCTGAAAGCGGTTTTTTTTAATTCATGATTTTTTGTCCTTTGGTCGGAGATTTGATTTTATTGGTCGAAAAACTACACTTTTTCGCTTTTAAAAATTGTTGAAAAATGGTGGCGCCAAAAGGCTATCAAAATGTGGACTAACAGCTTTAAAATAGAAGGCTGAAGAGGTTTTCAACGAACAGAATCACAATTGTTAATAAGAGCAACACATACATTATAAAAACCTGATAATTAGGTAATTAAGTAACAATTTTAACAGAATGATAATAACAATGCCTCCACGTACGTGTTGAAAACTTTGTTGAAAACCTTGAACTCATTTTCAGGCAATTCCATGGTATTTTTTTCATATTTGTTAGTCCCTAGTAAGGCGAAATTATTCGAGAATCTAAAAACGAAGGACAATGAGTGCAGTAGAACCCATTTTAGCAGAAAACAAGGATCGATTTGTAATTTTCCCCATTCAACATCATGATATTTGGGAGTGGTATAAAAAGTCGGAAGCGAGTTTTTGGACCGCAGAAGAGATTGATCTTCACCAGGACCTGACTGATTGGACTGATAAGTTGAATGATGATGAACGATATTTTATAAAACACATTCTTGCTTTTTTTGCTGCCAGTGATGGGATCGTAAACGAGAATCTTGCAGAGAATTTCGTCAACGAAGTACAATACAGCGAGGCCAAATTCTTCTATGGCTTCCAGATCATGATGGAGAATATTCATAGTGAAACCTATTCATTGTTGATCGACACCTATGTAAAAGACGACAAGGAAAAGGATCTATTGTTCAACGCGATCGAGAATTTTCCTGCGATAAAAAAGAAAGCAGACTGGGCACTCAAATGGATCGATTCCC
This sequence comes from Flavobacteriaceae bacterium, assembly GCA_013043825.1. Classification (GTDB taxonomy): domain Bacteria; phylum Bacteroidota; class Bacteroidia; order Flavobacteriales; family Flavobacteriaceae; genus Aureisphaera. The sequence continues at coordinate 9,896 of JABDNM010000058.1, read as the reverse complement.
CAAGCTTTGCCGAACGCCTCATCGCTTTTGCTGCGGTTGAGGGAATATTTTTCTCAGGTGCTTTCTGTTCAATTTTCTGGCTAAAGAAACGCGGCTTGATGCCCGGTCTTACGTTCTCCAATGAGCTGATCTCACGAGATGAAGGTGTGCACTGCGACTTTGCGGTTCACCTGCATAATCACCATTTGGTGAACAAGGTGCCGAAAGAACGAATCAAAGGGATCATCGTAGATGCTTTGAATATCGAACGTGAGTTTATCACCGAATCGCTACCAGTAAGCCTTATTGGAATGAACGCAACACTGATGACCCAGTACCTTGAATTTGTCACAGACAGGCTCCTGGTAGAACTGCAGTGTGAGAAAGAATACAACACCAGTAATCCATTCGACTTTATGGATATGATCTCGTTACAAGGGAAGACCAATTTCTTTGAAAAGCGAGTTTCAGAATATCAAAAAGCTGGAGTTACCAATAAAGACAAAGAGTCGAATAAAATAAGTTTCGACGCAGATTTTTAAATAGAATTCCGCTGGGCTCCGCCCGGGTGACCGGATCATTTATAAACCTGGAACGTGCGATCGCAAATCGCACCGGGAAAGCATTTTTCAAAATAACAACTAACAACTAAGCAAGCAGAATGAACGTAGTAAAAAGAGACGGCCGCAAAGAACCCATCATGTTCGACAAGATCACCGCAAGGGTTCGAAAATTATGTTACGGACTCAACGAATTGGTGGACCCAGTAAAAGTAGCCATGCGTGTGATCGAGGGATTGTACGATGGTGTAACCACCAGTGAACTGGATACACTGGCAGCAGAGATCGCGGCCACCATGACCGTCTCCCACCCGGATTATGCGCGCTTGGCAGCACGAATTTCCGTTTCCAATCTACACAAGAACACCAAGAAGACCTTTTCCGAAGTGATGACCGATCTTTACGAATATGTCAATCCGCGAACGGGGAAGAAAGCACCACTTCTTAGCGATGAAGTGTATGAGATCATCAAGAAGAACGCGGACGAACTGGATTCGACCATCATCTATAACCGCGATTTTGGGTATGATTACTTCGGCTTTAAAACATTGGAACGTTCATATCTTTTGAAACTGAATGGGCAGATCGTTGAGCGGCCTCAACATATGCTTATGCGAGTTTCCATTGGAATTCACTTAGACGATTTGGCGGCGGCTAAAGAAACCTATGAACTAATGTCCAAGAAGTTCTTTACGCACGCCACTCCTACCTTATTCAACAGTGGTACTCCCAAGCCACAAATGTCATCTTGCTTCCTACTGGCGATGAAAGATGACAGCATTGACGGCATCTACGATACCCTGAAGCAAACTGCCAAGATCTCACAATCGGCCGGAGGGATAGGCCTATCTATTCACAACATCCGTGCTACAGGGTCGTACATCGCCGGAACCAATGGAACTTCCAACGGGATTGTTCCCATGTTGCGTGTTTTCAATGATACCGCTCGTTATGTCGATCAGGGTGGCGGCAAGCGTAAAGGAAGTTTCGCCATCTATGTGGAGCCCTGGCATGCCGATATTTTCGATTTCCTGGATCTGAAAAAGAATCATGGAAAGGAAGAAATGCGGGCCAGAGATTTGTTCTATGCCATGTGGATCCCGGATCTCTTTATGAAGCGCGTTCAGGATGATGCAGAGTGGACCCTGATGTGCCCTAACGAATGTACAGGTCTATTCGACAGTCACGGAGAAGAGTTTGAGAAATTGTATCTCAACTATGAGAAGGAAGATCGCGGAAGAAAAACGATTAAAGCTCGTGAGCTATGGGAGAAGATCCTGGAATCGCAGATCGAGACCGGTACTCCATATATGTTGTACAAGGATTCAGCGAACCGTAAGAGCAATCAGAAAAACCTTGGGACAATTCGTTCGTCCAATCTTTGTACCGAGATCATGGAGTATACTTCGGAAGACGAGGTGGCCGTATGTAACCTGGCTTCCATTGCCTTACCCATGTTCGTAAAAAATGGGGAATTCGACCACAAGGAATTGTTTAGGGTGACCAAGCGGGTGACCAAGAACCTGAACCGGGTGATCGATCGTAATTTCTATCCGGTGCCCGAAGCCAAAAACTCCAATTTCCGACACCGACCCGTAGGATTGGGTGTTCAGGGTTTGGCAGACACATTCATTATGTTGCGCCTGCCGTTCACCAGTGATACGGCCAAACAGCTCAACCAGGATATCTTCGAAACTCTTTATTATGCTGCCGTTTCGGCCTCCGTGGAAGAAGCAAAAGCAGATGGTCCGTACGAGAGCTACAAGGGATCGCCTATATCCAAAGGTGAATTCCAACATAATTTGTGGAATATCAAGGATGAAGAGCTCAGCGGACGATGGGACTGGGGTAAACTTCGGAAGGAAGTGAAGAAACACGGGGTTCGTAACTCCTTGTTGGTGGCGCCAATGCCCACTGCTTCTACCTCACAGATCCTGGGTAATAATGAGGCCTTTGAACCATATACTTCCAACATTTACACTAGAAGAGTGCTTTCAGGAGAATTCATTGTAGTAAATAAACACCTGCTGGAAGACCTTGTTGGGCTTGGACTTTGGAACGATGAGTTAAAAGAGGAGATCATGCGGGCCAATGGTTCTATCCAGGACGTGGATGTGATACCGCAGGAATTGAAAGAGCTGTATAAGACTGTGTGGGAATTGAGCATGAAAGATATAATTGATATGTCGCGCCACAGAGGGTATTTCATAGATCAATCGCAATCTCTCAACCTCTTTATGGAGAACGCCAATATGGCGAAACTCACCTCCATGCACTTTTACGCATGGAAGAGTGGTTTGAAAACCGGGATGTATTACTTACGAACCAAGAGTGCGGTGGATGCAATCAAGTTCACCTTAAAGAATGAAACGAAAAAAGAAGCAGTACCTGCCATGGCAGAAACGACCAGTGTCGAAGGTACTTCAGCAGCTAGCGACAAGCCGCTGACGGCCCAGGAATTGCGGGAGTTATTGGCACAATCTAAAGAAGCGGAAAATGACGATGATTGCCTAATGTGTGGCTCCTAATATTAAGTGTTAAGTAACGAAAGAGGAAGGCGATCGCCTTCCTTTTTTTATTGGTTCAATGTATCGGTACCCAGGTAGGCATTGTCTTTGTTATAATACCACGCCCGAACTTTAGGCATCCTAATTTCATTGATGTTTATCTCTTCGGAAAGTAAAATGTATTCCCCCGTATCCTTTCCTTTTCCATTGGGATCCCCTTTAAAAAACTGATAGATCTCCATGGCATACGACTTTGGATCAAAGTAAAAGAACCAGACATCGCTTCCTACTGCTTCATCATAAGTAACTTTCAATACCAAATACTCTTTACCCTTAAAGGATTTCCGGGATACTTTTTCATGCACTTTAGTTCCGGGGTCTTTTAACTTCATGGGAAGTCCGTATAGATAGGTATAATAATTTTGATAGAGTTTGGCCCGATCGCAACTCAAATTATGTTCTTTAATAAGTGCTTCAGATATATCATAACTTCCGTTAAATGCAATGGAACATGCTCCTTTGTCCACTGTATATTCGGTAGTATTGGCATTGCGGATTGCCTTCACATAAAAGTATTCGCCCGGTAAATCAATATGGATCTTACTATCCCTGTTACCATTTTTCGGGGTCTGCATAGATATTTTCAACCAGCCATTAAAATGCAGCCAGTTCCCTTGTGGATCATGATATGCGATGGCTTTATCGATTAAAGCAACCCCGGACAGATCCTGGCTCATACTGCCATAGGGAATCCACGTTAATACAAAAAATAATAGAGTAATCTTCATAGGTTGTGATATTTATCATATATGAATATAGTATAAATGCTAATTTTAAACCCCAGAAACCCTGCTTTTTATGAAATACGGTTTAGCCGAAATTCTTCAATTATTTGGATCACTGGGCTTGTTCCTTTTTGGAATGAAGGTAATGAGTGATAGTCTACTCGAATTGGCCGGCAATAAAATGCGCCGGATACTGGCCAACATGACTTCCAATCGCTTTAAGGGAATCCTGTCCGGATTTTTTATCACATCGGTCATTCAGTCATCTTCTGCGACCACCTTGATGGTAGTTAGTTTTGCAAACGCATCTCTGTTAACCTTGGCTGAATCCATTAGCGTGATCATGGGGGCAAACATTGGGACGACCATCACAGCGTGGTTAATTACTATACTAGGATTTAAGGTTAGTATGAGCGCAATTGCATTACCCCTTGTTGGAGTTGGTTTTTCCATGAATTTTTCGAAAAAGGAACAGATCAAGAAATGGGGGGTTTTCATCATAGGCTTTGCTGTACTATTTATTGGACTTCAATTTTTAAAAGATGCTGTACCTAACATAAATGAGAACCCTCAGATCCTGGAGTTTCTGTCGCAGTATACGGAATTGGGCATTGGATCTGTATTGCTGTTCTTACTAATAGGTACGCTACTTACAATCATTATTCAATCTTCCAGCGCTACTATGGCGCTTACATTGATCATGACTGCACAGGGGTGGATTCCATTCGATCTGGCCGCGGCCATGGTATTGGGGGAGAATATTGGAACCACCATTACGGCGAATCTGGCAGCTGTGGTCGCAAATTACCATGCTAAGAGAACTGCGCGTGCTCACTTGATATTCAATCTCATTGGGGTTGTATGGGTATTAATTCTCTTTTATCCTTTTCTACGCTTAGTTTCCTGGATCACCATGGAATTAGGTTCAGATTCACCCTATGTGAACGCGGCTGCGATACCTGTTGCCATATCCTTATTTCATACAGTGTTTAACATTACCAATACTTTGGTTTTGGTTTGGTTTGTAAAGCCGATTGCCAGGCTTGTTGAACGCTTAGTACCTGCAAAAATAACTCCCGAGAAGGAGATCGATGAACCTAAGTTCTTGACAAAATCATCTTTGAAGTACCCGGAAACATTGATCGCTGCCTTGGAAAACGAATCAAAGTATTTGTATAAAAATGCAATTTTCGAAATCGTAGCGCATGCTATGAATGTGCATCGTGAGGACATTAAAGGCGACCAAAAGATCAAGAAAATTGTAAAGCGTTCCACGGCGGATATGAAAACAGATGTCGAAGGATTGTATTATGGAAAAGTAAAAAACATTTACGGTGAGATAATTAGTTATGCTACCAAGGGGCAAAGCCTGCTTCAATTATCTGAGAGTCAGAACAATCAAATTCTAGAGATTAAGCTGGCCAATCGAAAGATGGTGGATATCATTAGAAACACGAGGGCCCTTGGATTGAATGTCTCAAAATATCTCAATTCAGAAAACAAATATGTTACTAAAGAATACAATAGGTTCCGAAAGAAGATCACTAAAGTGTTAAGAACCATTTATTTATTCAGAAAAGAAGATGGTGATGGCAAGGAGGAATACCTCGCGAAACTACTTAAACTGAAAGAAGAGGCAAAATTGGGAATTCACAGCACCAATGAGTCTATTAATACATTGATACGTGAGAATCTTGTTACGGTAGATATGGGTTCCTCGCTGGTGAACGACAACGACAACGTAAATGATACGATACAGAATCTCATAACGGTAGCCGAACTGCTATATGGTAAGCGCGATACTTTACTGGAAATAGCCTCCTAACGAAACCCGCAAAAGTTTAATCGAAAATTGCGGGTTCTGGTTCTATGGTCTAATAAATTATTATTTACCTTCGACGTTGTAGCTGCGGTAATATTCTTCCATCAAATTCATCAGGGCAATAACAAGATCCTTGGTTTCGAGCAACAAGCTGAAATACAATGTCGTGTTTTTGGGGCTGGACTCCTCATCACGAGTTCGCTTGATCTGTTTCTCGATCATGGCCGAAATGTCGCTCAATGCACCATCTTTTCGAATTAAAATATCTTCTAGTTTCTCAAACTCACGGTTCTCAAAGATCACCTTGATATCTTTCAGCAAGTTTTCAAATTTTGAATCGACCTCCTGAAGATCCTTTATCTGATTGAAGCGCAACGCCTTGTGGTTATTATTCACATGCTTGTAGGATACCTTTCCAATATACTCCAGCGACTGACCAACATCTGTAAGATAACCAAGTATTAGAATGTAGAAGTTGCTTCCACGAACACTACTCTCATCAAGATTTTTTATGAAATAGAAGATATTGTCCCTTAACTCATCCACTTCATTGCTTAGCTTTTCCACTCGTTCGCGGCTCTTTTTCAACTTAGAGGCATCTTGCTTGGCAAGTCCATTGATTATGTTCGTATAAATTTTATTGGTTCTTGAGACTACTTTGGCAACATTATCTGCACTTTCCTCAATAATTCCCTGAACGGTACTACTCTCTGCTTTTCTCAAACCATCGGGCGCGACTACCTGGTTGGATTGTTTCTTGTGGGAAATATAGTTCCGAATTAACAGGAGAACAGCAAGTAACAAGAGTACTGGGATCATGACTTCCTGATTCCAGTGAATAAGGAATGCCAGAGTTCCCGCTGCCACGAATGCACTGAAAGCAGTAAAGAACCAACCCCCAATTACATTTAAAACTCCTGCAACACGGTAAACGGCACTTTCTCGCCCCCAGGCCTTATCGGCCAAAGATGTACCCATTGCAACCATAAATGTAACGTAGGTAGTTGACAATGGAAGTTTCATGGACGTAGCGATGGAGATGAGGACACCAGCTACCATCAGGTTCACAGATGCTCTTATCATATCGAAAGCAGGGAGTTCAAAGGTCTTATGCTTTGGGAGCGTTACAACAGGTTTTTCGAAACTAGCACTTATACGGTCTTGAGTAGCTTGAGGGATCATCGCTCCTAACATGGAAGCAAGCTTTGTACTTCCTTTTACCACAGCCCTGGAGAGTATGTTGGGTTGAAATTTCTCTTTGGTTTCGTCCTGAGTGGCCAGTCCAATTTCTGTATCGGCTACGGTACGTGCCTTTTTGGAGAACCACAATGTTACCACCATAACACCTCCAGCAAGGAATAGTAAGAATGGTTCGGCGGGAACTTTATTATCTAAAACTTCCATGGAAAATTCGGTCGCAGCCGTACCAGACGCAGACCAAGCTTCAAAAGAATGCCAGGCTGCCATGGGCACCCCTATAAAGTTTACGAGATCATTGCCGGAGAATGCCAATGCCAAACCGAAGGTACCCACGACAATTACGACGATCAAGATACTTTTCTTCATAAGTTTTTGATAGGCATAAGAGAACAGGGTCCAGAGAACGAAACTTGCTGCAATGATATATATTTCATTTCCTTCAATAACACCTTTCATATCACCGTAATAAGGTGTACCCTTTAGTCCTTTCATAAAGATGAAGTAAGTGATTGCTGTTAACGCTATCCCACCGAATAGCGCTCCAAAATTCTTGACCTTCTGTTCATAGTGGAAGGTAAATATGAGGCGTGATATCCATTGAACTAAAGCCCCTACCGTGAAGGCTATAACAACCGAGAGCAATATTCCGGAGATAATTTCCATCGCCTTGGCTGTATTGATATAGTTAGCCAGATCTGAAAAGGTCTCCGTGCTCGAAGCACTAATCTTTATGAGCGAAACAACAACGGCCGCACCCAATAGTTCGAATACGATGGAAACTGTTGTGGAAGTAGGTAGTCCAAGCGTATTGAAGAAATCAAGCAACAAGATATCTGTGATCATCACTGCCATAAATATGATCATGATCTCATTAAAGTAAAATTCACCAGGAACGAAAATCCCTTTTCTCGCAACTTCCATCAATCCACTGGACGATATAGCACCTATAAAAATTCCCAGGCTGGCGGTGATCATAATTGCCCGGAACGGAATTGCTTTCGAACCAATTGCCGAATTCAAGAAATTAATAGCATCATTACTAACACCTACAACAAGATCGGCAACGGCTAGAAGTGCCAGAGCGACAATCATTAACACATAGATATTTTCCATATTCACTGTAAATTAATGTGGTGCAAATGTCCCAAATATATCGTGATTATTTGTTACCAAATTGTTATCTCTATTAATATTAAAAATGCAGATCGAAGCCAGTGCGGAACATGATATTATCCGCATTTCCGTTCTCGGTGGTATAACTAATATCTGCTTGTATTTTCAATTTATGGCCGACCACGTATTTTGAAATACCCAAGGTAAATTGGTCTTCATCGCCCCTACCTGTGACCATGTCGTAGTCTATGGTCGTGTACCGACCCGTGATCTCAACGTTGCTATGAAAGAGGTAACTCGCCTGGCCGTTGAAAGCACTTCCCGTAGTAACAATAGCCCCGGTGGGGGTAATACCATCGGCTTCTAAAGCAATAGGGGCGTCGGCATCACGAGATGCGAATTCGCCCATAAATGCGAAACCGCGATATTTGAACACGGCGTCCAGAAACAAGGTAGTGATGTCTGTCGAGTATAGAGAACCATCGTCTCGAAACATATAGGACCCCAAGTTGCTTCTTGTTTTCACGGCATCCTGATTGTAATCATAATTCACTGCAAACATTAGCTTTGGGGAGGGTTCCCGTTTTAAATCACCTTGTGAATAATCTCCCTTTGAGGCAAATTCGCCGAAGGGCAGGAACTCCAGCCTACCTGTATATTGTAGTCCGCCTTCGTTTCCTTCGGTTACATTTCTTCCTTCACCCTGAGAGATAGCGATCTTTTCCCGGATCATGAAATTGCCACCGATATAGGCATGATGTCGAAGTTGGATACCGACATCGCGGTCAATATTGAAACGGCTGTTCAATAATGAACGATTAATAAGTTGAAGGTTAGCCGATGAAACCACTCGTTCAACATTTCCTGGTAATTTGGTTTGTCCGGCCCAGAGTTCAAAATTTTCATAGAAATTCCACATGATAACTGCATCCAGAATATATCGCGGGGTATTTCGGTTGAACTGGTTTGCGCCGGAAATGTCCCGATTGGAAAGCCCCAGCTCGATTTTATATTTAAGTTTCGGGGAATATGCAAATCCGTCAAATTTTAGTCGAGCACGGCGGATGAGGAAATTTTGCTCCCCACTACCATAATTTTCTCCATCATGGTTCCAATTTATAATGTATCTGGCCTGAATTCTGGGAGCAAATTTTACACTGAATGAACTGTCTTTGGCGATGAAGTTAATTAAGCCGTTTCCAAATTTGGTATCACTAATTTCTTGCCCGGTTGCTGCAAAAATTGAAAATAAAAATGCCGCTAGGTAGAGGTAACGTACTATCATTGAGTTCGTTTAAGTTTTTGTCATTGCAAAGAACTAATTGTTGTGTTAAGTAAATGTTACCTTAACTTTAATTTTTACCCTCCAAGGGAAAAGTTTTTCGCTTATTTGATCAATAGAAAAAACTGTGTGGCCAAGGCAGGCTTCACAAATATATCTTGTTGACAATACCCAAACGATTTGCAGTGATTTGGCTAGTGACTACCGCGACTTAAAGAACTCATTATAAATTTTTGAGAACCTTTTTTGACAACTCTTAAGAAAGATACGAATGTGCTAATTGGCAATATCATAGAAGCCACATTATAGCATAGTAACGAGCATACGGTGGGCAGCTGGGTATCCTATCATGGAGATACTAAGCAAGTGGTCACCTATACGAACTCGAAAATAACCGAAGTCAAAACCAGGAAGAATAAAAGTTCCAAAGGGAGCTATTTATTGTTTCTAGTTCATTTCTTATCCTGTAGCCGCGGTGATTTTAAAATTTATTTAACATCATGCCCCCCAGAATCTATTGGTTTTGCTATTATATTTGCCCAAAACCAACTAAATTCATGTTCCGGTCATTCGTAGTTCTATGTTTGTCGTTCGCATTTGCGTGCTCTATGCTCGCACCCTCTTTTGCAACATTACTGGATCTTGAAC
>JABDNM010000057.1 GCA_013043825.1 Flavobacteriaceae bacterium | reverse complement strand
GAGGGGTAGAAGTGGGTAAAGACGTATTATCGCCGCCAAATCACACCGCATTCTCCAATGTCCCGGAACTGGTTCAATTTGTGGAAGACATCGCTGAAGCGACCGGACTACCGGTTGGAATAAAAGCGGCCATTGGCAAATTGGACCAGTGGGTCGAACTGGCCGATATTATGGTGGAAACCGGTAAAGGACCTGACTTTATTGCCGTTGACGGTGGCGAGGGAGGAACCGGTGCGGCGCCACCAAGTTTTGCCGATCATGTCTCCTTACCCTGGGTATATGGTTTTACCGACCTATATAAATTATTCAAGGAACGAGGCATTACCAATCGAATTGTATTTATAGGAAGCGGGAAGCTCGGTTTTCCCGCGAAGGCGGCCATGGCATTTGCCATGGGGGCAGATTGCATCAATGTCGCGCGTGAGGCCATGATGAGCATTGGCTGTATCCAGGCTCAGATCTGTCACACCAACCGCTGCCCCAGCGGAGTAGCCACACAAAAAAAGTGGTTACAGAACGGGATCAATGTTCCTCTAAAGAGCGAACGTCTTGCCCAGTACTTCAGGTCATTCAGAAAGGAATTGGTTGAGATCACACACGCCGCGGGCTATGAACACCCTTGTCAGTTTAGAATGAAAGACATTGAAGTGAACGTAGACGACCATAATCTTTCCAAAGAAATGGACCGAACTTATATGTACGAGAAAGAGCCTGTTCCCTTTAGCGGTATGCAAGATTTAAAGAATTGTGTATTTTTAGGCGGAAATTATTCCTAAAACCCAATTAAACCCTGAACGAACTAAGCCTATAGTTATGGAAGAAATGACCCAAGTTATCAGTTACGTTGCCTACCTGCTCCCTGCCGTGGTGGTAGGAATCATTGCCTATTACTTTTTTAAAGGCCATACTGCCAACGAAGAAGGCAGACGAAGGTATCTTATACAGAAGGAAGCCCAAAATAAAGTACTTCCTATGCGTCTGCAGGCTTATGAACGAATTACTTTGCTCCTCGAGCGTATCGACCCGAATAAGCTTCTCATTCGCGTAAAACCTTTTTCCGATGATATCGATAAATACGAAGCGCTCCTCATCAAAAACATCGAGCAGGAATTCGAACACAATGTAACTCAACAAATCTACGTCACTCCGGAATGCTGGAATTTGATAAACGCTGCAAAAAATGCCACCATTCATATCATTCGCCAAGCGGTGATGCATGAAAAAGATGGTAATGCCGATCAGGTTCGCGAATACTTACTTCGGAATTTTATGGAGGAAATCACTCCATCACAAAAAGCACTGGCTTTCATCAAAAAAGAAGTGGGTGAATTGTTCTAAGCATCGGGACCTTTGATTTCGCTGGTCTCCACATTTTGTTCCTTTGCAAATTGATACCCACTGCTCCACCATTTTATCATATCCTCCGTCTCAAAAACCAGTGAATTGGTAGTCAAAACCGTAGGTGTATAATAGAAGTTTAGGATTGCTCCGTGGTGTGCCGCGACAAATTTTCCAATACGGATATTCTGTTTCTCAATACGATCGGCCATGTATGCGTACATATTGCTAATTAGGGAAAATACGTTTTTGGATGGTAGTCGGTTATAAAACGTTACTTCCGTTTCTAGGATGATCACATCTACCTCGGTAGCACCGCGTTCAATGGCCTCCTCGATGGGAACCATGCTCCCAAAACCTCCGTCGGCATATTCACAACTTCCCTTACGCACAAGGCTCATAAAAGGTGTATAGTTGCACGATATCCAGATCCAGTCGCAGAAATCCTCATAGCTACATTCCTTTACCGATTTGTACTCTACCTGATTCAGTGACAAGTTGGAAACCGTAACCACCACCTCCTTGTCTCCCTGTTTCAATGCTTCGAATTCGCTCCTTGTAAAAGTCTTTTCTACATGCCTACGCAAATTGTGACTTTCTCCAAACGTTTTATTCTTCCGAAGAAAATTTCGAAGAACATTCAGGTGATGAATCCCAATTTGTTTGTCCCCATATTTGCTACGTTTGATCGTAAAAGGTCGGTGGCTGAAAATATCGTCCATAGTCACAGAAGTATATGCCTTCTTGATCTTTTCGATCTCGTTAAGCGCCAAATGAGGGACCAATAAACTTCCGGTGGATGTCCCAACCAGGATCTGGTAGTCTCTTCCAAGTTCTTCGATCAAAAATTGGGCAACACCACCCGCAAATGCCCCTTTACTTCCTCCACCAGAGATGACCAATCCTTTCATTATTCGCTGATTTTTGTTTTCAAGAATGCCTGCTCCTTTTCTGAATTCGATTCCAGGGATTCGATGTGCATTTTATAGGTTGGATTCAACATAATTTCATCCAACAAGGACCTGCAAAAGTTTCGGAATCGCCAATTGTGATGCACACATCCATTCACCAGGTTTAACAGGCTTCCTTTCTCTAAGATACCAAGCAAATAGGCATATTCCAAGGCTCTCTGACGTATTTCAAAACTGAAATTGGGCGCGGTGTAGCTAAGTAATTCCTGTTTGAGAATATCCTTGGCCGAAACCATATAATTAGGTGTAGTGATCGCCAATGCCAACCACAACTGTCGAATGTTCTTATCCTGAAATCCTTCTATGCCTTTCATTTTATCCAAATACCTGGTACGATGCGATGGAAAAGCGGTCCAAAGGTTGTAAAAAGCTGCTTCCTGTGTGATATAGGAAGAGTCTTCCAGCAACGTTTCATAAATCACCCGAAGATCGGCTGGTATATTTATGAGTGAAAGTGCTACTTCTTGTCTCACATATAAATTGCCGGCTTCCAGTGCCATCAAATACACTACACGCGTTTCTTCAATGGGTTCCTCATCTAGTTGACCCACCAATTCCTGCCCCAGATAATCGTTAGAAAATAATTCGGGACGGGCCAGGATCTCCTCTCTCTTTTGTTCGATGGGTAAACTTCGCAATAGCTGGATCTCGAAGTACCGATTGATAAAATTCGATTTACTCAACGATTGAAAAGCTTGTTCTGCCTTGAATGCCGATTGTTTTAACCAATCCTCTTCCCATGTCTGCAGGTCTTCTTCGGTGACTGCATCCACTTCGTCCAAAAAGTTTTGAGTAGTCACATTCTGAAACCGGTATTTGTCAAGGTAATTTTTAACAGCCGTACGAAAAGCCTCCGGTCCAACGAGCTCTCTTAAAACATGGAGTGCCCAGGCACCTTTTTCATAGAAGGTGAGCGAACTGGCCTTGGGATCGAGTAAAGATTGCCCTTTTCCCTCATCGCTGAGCGCTTTAAGTTGTTCTGCCGTATTATAGAGCTTCCAATAGTAATAATCGTCTCCAAAGAGCTCCTTTTCAGCCAGCAAGGCATAAAAGGTCGCAAAACCCTCATGTAACCAATGATGGGTACCTTCGGTTTCGGTGATCAGGTTCCCAAACCATTGATGGGCCAACTCATGGGCGTTCACATTTACATAATTACGGTCTTTATACCCTATGCTATCAACCATAAAGGCTTCTGAAAAAATAGTGAGCGTCGTATTTTCCATGCCGGCATAGAGGAAATCACGTACCGGAACCTGCTTATAATTTTGCCAGGGATAGTCTATGCCAATTTCCTCCTCCAGGAAATCAAAGATCTCATTCGTAAACCTATAGGTTGGTTCTGCCTTCAACGAATCTTCTGGTTTGTAATAAAGTTCGAGGGGAATTCCGGAATTTGAAGTGTCGCGCTTCATAGCAAAATCTCCTACAACTACGGCAGCCAAATAACTGGACATGGGTCGTTCCATATCAAAATGCCAGGCAACCTTGTCTTCAATGGGAGTGGTTGTAGTAAGTGTACCATTGGCGATCACGCGAACGTCTCCCCGGGCGACCACAGTGAGGTCAAATTCGATCTTATCGTTCATATCATCTATGCTGGGTAGCCAGTGTGAAGTATACTTTCCTTGTCCCTGGGTCCATATCTGATCCTCTGTGAAATAAAGGGTTTGTGCCGGAAACGCTTCATATCTGAATTCGGTGGAATACGTTTTTCCTTGATCGAATGGTCCGTAGATCCATATTTTGTTCTCATCGGCCACGACTCTCAATTTCCGCTCTTCAACATTTGTAATACGCATGGACTTGGCGTCCAGGTAAATCGAGTCGATGGATTTTAATACTTGAAATTTCACGTTGTAGGAGCCTTCTACTTTCTGAAGTTCATTGTTGAAGTCAAGCCTGGCGTCGATTTGCAAGAAATCAACATATTCGAGCTGCTGTGAAAGCCCAATTAGTGGAAAGAACAGTAAAAGTAGGACGGATCTCATTCTTCAATGCTAGCAATTCTTCTGCCAAATTAAGTAAATTCGTTCTATGAATTCCAATTTCCTTCAAACTCCTATCGAATACCTCAAGGGCGTGGGTCCCAACAGGGCCGATCTGTTGAAAAAGGAATTGGGGATCCACACGTTCCAGGATCTTATCCATCTGTTTCCGAATCGATACCTGGATCGAACCAAATTTTATACTGTTAACGAACTCCAGCAAAGCACAGCAGAAGTGCAGATTATTGGAAAGATCACCCATATTAAAACCATAGAACAAAAGCGTGGAAAGCGACTCGTAGCAACCTTTACCGATGAAACGGGTAAAATGGAATTGGTTTGGTTTCGGGGACAAAAATGGATTAAGGAAAACCTAAAGATCAATGTGCCTTATGTTATCTTCGGAAGGGTGAATTGGTTCAATAACCTCTTTTCCATGCCGCATCCTGAAATGGAGTTACTTTCAGAATACGAAAAAGGGCTCCGCCCGGCCATGCAACCCATTTATCCTTCGACCGAAAAGTTGTCCAATTCTGGGATTACCAACCGGGTGATAAATACGCTGATGAAAACCTTGTTTTCGGACCCGAAATTAGACCTTCCTGAAAGCCTTTCAAAGAACCTATTGAAAGGACTGAAATTGTTAGGGAAAAATGACTCCCTTTTCAACATACATTTTCCAAAAAATAACAACCTGCTTGCAAGGGCGCAATACCGGTTAAAATTTGAAGAATTATTCTATATCCAACTGCAACTTCTTCAAAAAAACAGGTTGCATAAATTGAAAATTAAAGGATATCCGTTTGCACAAGTAGGGGAGCTGTTCAATACGTTCTATAACGAACATTTACCCTTCCAACTTACCGGCGCACAGAAACGCGTTATCAAGGAAATTCGCAATGATCTTGGTAGCCAGGCACAGATGAACCGTCTTTTGCAAGGAGATGTAGGAAGCGGAAAGACTATAGTGGCGTTCATGTCAATGTTAATAGCTCTTGACAACGATTTTCAGGCTTGTTTAATGGCCCCGACTGAAATTTTGTCAGTCCAGCACTACAATGGATTGTTGGAGTGGTCTAAACAATTGAAAATCAGTATTTCATTGTTAACAGGTTCAACTACAACTTCAAAAAGAAGAAAAATTCACGAAAATCTTGAAAATGGCTCGCTGAAGATTCTAATTGGAACCCATGCGTTACTCGAAGAAAAGGTAAAATTCAAAAATTTGGGCTTGGCGATCATCGATGAGCAACATCGTTTTGGAGTTGCGCAACGGAGTAAATTATGGCGAAAAAATAAGTTGCCTCCGCACATTTTAGTGATGACCGCCACCCCTATTCCACGAACTTTGGCGATGAGTGTTTATGGGGATTTGGATATTAGTATTATCGACGAAATGCCCCCCGGTCGAAAGGATATAAAAACGGTCCATCGTTACGACTCAAACAGGCTTAAAATTTTTCGCTTTTTAAAGGAAGAAATTGCACTGGGGCGACAAGTGTATATCGTCTACCCATTGATACAGGAAAGTGAGGCCCTGGACTATAAAGATCTTATGGACGGGTATGCCAGTATTGAGCGTGAATTTCCGAAGCCAAACTATCAAATTTCCATAGTGCATGGAAAAATGAAGCCTGCCGATAAGGATTTTGAAATGAAACGATTCGTGAAAGGTGAAACCCAGATCATGGTAGCCACCACTGTAATAGAAGTTGGTGTTGATGTTCCTAACGCTTCCGTAATGGTTATTGAAAGTGCCGAACGCTTTGGGCTGTCGCAATTACATCAATTGCGGGGACGTGTAGGCCGTGGTGCAGAGCAAAGCTATTGCATCCTCATGACAAGCCATAAGTTAACAGCAGATGCCAAGACCCGCCTGGAGACTATGGTACGCACCATTGACGGGTTTGAGATTAGTGAAGTCGACCTGAAACTTCGAGGACCCGGCGATCTTATGGGTACCCAGCAAAGTGGCGTCCTCAATCTACGTATCGCGGATATCGTTCGAGATAGTGAAATTCTAAAGGTCGCCCGATCCTATGCGTTCCAGGTATTACGAGAAGACCCTGGCTTGGAAGACCCCGAGAATCGCCCCATTCGATCTACCTATAGTCAGCTAGTGAAATACAAAAATATCTGGAATTATATTTCTTAGGTTACATTCGCTTTATGCTTGGTTACATATGTAGCATGTTCCAACACAGATGATTGCTATTTTTATAATTGAATTCATCGCCCGCAATTTCAATGATTGCATCCAAACTAATAAATATGAACTATCAATCCATCATCAAACGATCCCTTTTAATCTTGACCTTAAGCGTCGCATCATTCGGTTGTGGAAGTGGAGATTCCGACGAAAAATCGCCAGCTGATGCTATGATCGTGCCAAAAGAACAGCGATTTGAAGCCACGATGCAGGAGAATACAAATTCGGTTCCTGCATCTGAAGTGAACCACCTTGAAGCTTACGATGAGGCTTCAGGGACTTACACTTTTTCCAGGAAAGCGAAGTCGGTAAAGGACTTACAGCCCGGTACGGTGGTACTTTTCGAGACGCATTCACTGCGGAAGATCAAGAGCGTTTCGGAACAAAATGGAAAAATTGTAGTAGAGACAGATTTCGCGAAACTAACTGAATACTTCAAGGATGCCGAGATCAATTATTCTGCAAACGTAAATTGGAATGACCCTGCAACCGCCTCGCACACAAAAATGAGTATTGGTGCTCCTTATGCCGTGATGGGGCATCCCCTAATAACCTCAACCACACAGGTGGTTCATGATAATCCGTATTCGGAATTAAAAACATCCATCAATGGATGGAAAGTAACCTTAAAATTTACTCCTATCGAAGGCGACCGATTGAAGATCAAGATCACGGCCAAAAAAGGCAATGTTTGTAGTATTGTGGCTGAAGGATTTATTTCCGACTTTCAAAGTACTGGAAATATAAGCATCGCCAACGGTGAAACACAGAATTTCTCTTATCAAAATCGTGGATTACGGGGTGAGATGGAGGTAAAATTCTCTGCTGTAGGACTGGGTTCGGAAATCGCTATCCTGCAGATCCCGGCTAAACTGGAGCGGACCATTCTGGTATATGGTATTATACCGGTAACACTTCGATTGAAGGCAAACCTAAAAATATTGCCTGAAGTGGCTGTTGGCAGCAGCAGCCAGGTGAGCATGAAATTCACCTACGATAGCAACATGGGCTTTGCCTTTGATGGAAGTAAAATGAATCCCATTGGCAATATGTCCAGTGAAAATCCGGAGCAAACCGGGGATAACAATACAGCAACCACCGGTATCGCAGGCATGGGTGTTGCAGTCGAATTTCCTCGATTCGAAATTGGAGTTTTGAACACAGTGGTTGTACCATACATCGTGCTTGAAACGACACATTCTTCTTATTTAAGCACTGGTTTGCTGGGGGGAGCACCCCCATGTCATCTGGCCCGGCTCAAATACAAAGGCAATGCCGGCGTAACCATGAGTTTCTTTGGGGTAGGTTCCATCCATAACGATTATAAGTTGTTCGAAAAGACCAAGAAGTGGACTTCGGAGGGATCCCACTGCGGAGATGGCGATTAAAAAAACCTGCTGGAAACAGCAGGTTTTTCCGCATTTATTGAAAGACTAATTGATATCCTCACCATTTTTTAGTTTTTCAATATTTGCTGCTACGCGGCCCTTACTCGCCGGATTGGGCGCGTTGGCATGTGCTTTCTCTAAATGCTTTAAAGCAGTTTTATAGTCACCTTTAGCCGAATAGGCTCTAGCTAAACCATAGTGAACCGGCCACTGACCCTTATTGTTATTCGCATTGTATTCAAAGATTTCCAATGCCTTCTCTTTCATTCCATTCGCAATAAGTGCTCTCCCATATTGATGTACTTCAAAAATGGTCCCGGTATCCAAATTATCGTCCATGAGGGCCAGGGCTTCTTGAGTTTTGCCCATCTTGTTAAGGATCCCGGCCTTGATCTGCAGGTTGGTAAATGTTTTCTGACTGAAAAACTGCCCGGCAATGGCATTGTCGATCCATTTCATCGCCTCGTTGAGATCGGCGTCGTTGTTGAGGGCAAAATTAGCTGCTTGTTCCCAATTTTGACGGTTGAAGCCAGCTTGATCCCGAAGTGTGTTACGAATATCCGTCATGACAATTTCATTCACCGGAACTTCTATGGTAAAGGGAAAGGCTTTTTTCTCCCACATGAGTGCCGCTGTAGCTGTTGTAGATGTTACTTCAGGAAATCCGAAAGTGAGCATTTCGGTGTGAGGGATGGAGTTGGTCTTGATGTCCGCACGAAGAGCATCCTCTGCCTCATCGTAAGTAAAACTTCCCCATGAAGTTGAATTATTTGAAAGGATCAAGGTTGCAGTGTCTCCTTCGTTCACTATAAGATGAAGGCCATAGGTTCCAGCTGAAACAGGCTTGCCTTCCACCTTCATATCGTGGGAGAAACTAATCGTGGTGTTCTCATTTGCTCCGGCGCGCCAGGGTGCAGCGGTAGATGTTCCAAAGCCTAGATTATTAAGTCCATAGGGCACGAGTTTTCCCCAGATCTCGCGATCGTTTACACTAGGACGGGAATAAGTGATCTCTATTTGGGAGATTCCCACGGTCTGAGACACGGTCGCTTTCTGACTCCCGCGGGGAGTATTGAGTTGCGCTTGAAGAGAGAATGTTGAAAGGAGGATAAAAGCTATTAGGGCGACAAAGTGAGAGTAAACTGTTGACATAATTAAAGAGTTTGATTGTTTCCTTAAATGTACCGTCAAATAAAGGTGGTAAC
>JABDNM010000056.1 GCA_013043825.1 Flavobacteriaceae bacterium | reverse complement strand
CCATAGGACATCCAAAATTTGACAATGACCCATCTGCCAAAGTACGGCCTGAGCAGGGACTATTACGCCTCCGGAAGGAGTTGGGCCTCTTTGCAAATATCAGGCCTGTAAAAGCATATGAAAGCCTGCTCGATAAGTCCCCATTAAAGGAGGACATCATTCGTGGAACCAATATTAGTATCTACCGCGAGCTAACCGGTGGCATCTATTTTGGTGAAAAAGTGGTGAGTGACGACGGCAATTATGCATCCGATCTCTGTTCGTATTCTTCCGAAGAGATTCGGCGAATCGCTCATCTTGCATTCAAAGCCGCACAGGGAAGAAATAAGAAAGTGACATTGGTAGACAAAGCCAATGTACTTGAAAGTTCGCGTCTTTGGCGCAAGGTGGTAACAGAATTGGCATTGGAGTATCCGGATGTGGAACTGGATTTCCTGTTTGTAGACAATGCAGCCATGCAGCTCATCCTGAACCCAAAACAATTCGATGTGATCCTCACCGAAAATATGTTCGGTGATATTCTAAGCGATGAAGCCAGCGTGATTGGGGGTTCAATCGGGTTATTGGCTTCCGCATCCATTGGTGGCGAGATCGGGCTTTTCGAGCCTATACATGGTTCATTCCCAGAGGGAGCAGGGAAAGGTATTGCCAATCCCATTGCGTCTATTCTTTCCGCAGCAATGATGATGGAACATTTTGGTTTGTTCGACGAAGCGGCAAGAATCAACCAGGCTGTCGAAAAAGCACTCGAACTGAACATCACCACCCCAGACCTCAATAAAAAAGGGGTTACAATTAGTACGGAACGCGTAGGAGATTTTATCGAGGATTATATTTTAAATCCGAATGACACCAACCTCAACTTTAACAACATACACCTGGGTCAATCCACTATCATATAATTCAATGACCGACTCTACAACTGCTAAGTAATTCGGTAAATCGGTAAATCGGCCTCACAAGGCCAGTGATTAAAAGATCAAATTAATTTGAAAGCAAATACTGCTTCAACTCATCATAGGTTGAGATCATCTCGGCCTTTTTCTTTTTAGAAAGGACAGACTTAATGCTCTTTGGAATAGTGATGGATTCCTGTACAGACTTCGGAATAACATCCAGGAATTTTACGGGGTGAGCCGTTTCCAGGAAGATTCCCAGGGTTTCCGGTTCGTTTCGCTGATATTCCTTGAGCGCCAAATATCCAATGGCTCCATGCGGATCGGCGATATAGCCTTTTTCAGAATACAGGTATTCCATGGCCTCCCGGGTTTGCGCATCGGTAAAACCATAGCCGGATAGATTTTGTTTTAATTTTTCAAAACTTCCATTGTGAATTTCCTGAATGCGAACAAAATTACTCGGAGCACCCACATCCATAGCGTTTGAGATGGTTGCTACCGAAGGCTTGGGTTGATAAGTTCCGGTTCGTAAGTAATTCGGAATAACATCGTTGGCATTTGTACCTGTCACAAAATGATGTATGGGTAATCCAAGTTGCTGCGCCATCATCCCGGCGCAAATATTTCCGAAGTTACCACTGGGCACAGAAAATACAATTGGTCTTTCCTCCAGCTTTACCTCTTTGAAAGCCAGAAAATAGTAGAACATCTGGGGAAGCCAACGAGCCACATTGATTGAATTCGCCGACGTAAGTTGTCGTTTCCCATCGAAATCGTGATCGAGAAATGCTCTTTTTACCATGTGCTGACAATCGTCGAATGTGCCTTGCACCTCAATGGCCGTGATATTTTCCCCGAGCGTGGTCAACTGCTTCTCCTGAATTTCACTCACTTTGCCACTGGGATATAGAATGATTACATCCACTCCCGGAACTTTATAGAATCCATTGGCAACCGCGCTTCCTGTGTCTCCTGAAGTTGCCACCAACACTGTAACCGATTCTTTATTTGTACTACGGTCATTGAAATAGCCAAGGCATCGGGCCATGAATCGGGCACCCACGTCCTTGAAGGCCAAGGTGGGGCCATGGTAAAGTTCGAGCGCATAGATCTGCTCTTCCAAATGAACCAAGGGAAATTCGAATGTAAGCGTCTCGGCGATGATCTTTCGTAGATCGACTTCAGGAATTTCGGCGCCTACAAATTGTTTGATCGCCTGAAAGGCTATTTCAACCGAATCCATTAAATGTAGGTTGTCAAAAAAAGACTTTGCCAGCGGTTCGATCCTCTTCGGAAAATATAGTCCGCGATCGGGTGCCAGGCCCCTGCGAACAGCTTCCTCAAAACCGACTTCGGGTGATTTTCGTTCCAGACTGAAATAGTTCATAAAATGCCTGTGCTTTTCACCCCTTCCTTACCTACTTTGGAAACATACAATTTGTAGTCGATGCCTTTGTCCTTATACACACCATCAAAGGCTTGTTTAACTTTCTCTGCTGTGACATCTCCTTCCGACAGGGCAAATACTGAAGGACCCGACCCTGAAATGCCAGCCCCTAGAGCACCTGCTGCCAATGCGGCTGCTTTGAGAGCATCGAAATGCGGGATGAAATGTTTTCGCACTGGTTCTGCAACTGCATCCTGCATGGATCGCCCAATGAGATTGAAGTCCTCGGCATATAAGCCACTTATCAAGCCTCCCACATTGGACCACTGAGAAACGGCTGTTTGGAGATCGATACTTTTTGGCAACACTTCCCGAGCCTCTTTGGTCCCCAACTTGATTTGAGGATGTATGAGCGTTACATACAATTGTGCCGGAGTGGGAATAGAAATCACATCCAGTGGTTCGTAACTTCGAATTAGTACAAACCCTCCATACAATACTGCCGATACATTATCGGCAATAGGAGCTCCACAGGCGGCCAATTCACCCATTTGTGCAAATTTTACCAGTTCCAGCGTGGAATAAGGTTCTTTCAAGAATTTGTTAATCGCAAAGGCTGCACCGGCACTACTTGCAGCACTGCTACCCATACCACTGCCCGGTTTGTAAGTTTTTATTATCTGGATATCGACCCCAAAATCTGCCTTGGAATCATCGAGCATTGCCTGGGCAACAACTCCTGCGACATTCTTTTCTGGGTCTTTGGGTAAATCGGCTCCTTCGATCACGGATATGGTCACTTTTCCCGATTCATTTTTCTCAAAGATCATCTCGTCTCCCAAGTTCTCCAGGGCAAATGCCATGGCGTCGAACCCACAGGAAACATTGGCTACGGTTGCCGGAGAAAAGATGTGTAATTTGTTCATAGTTACTTGTCGCTCAAGCTAATTATATCGCCAAAAAGGCCTGAGGCAGTAACTTCCGCTCCCGCACCGGCCCCTTTGATAATGAGAGGTTGGTCTGCGTATCTGATAGTGTAAAATAAGACAATATTATCTTTACCGTCCAAATTGTAGAAAGGATCTTCACTTCCAACCATCTGCAGGCCCACTTTTGCTTTTTGATCACTGAATTCGGCTACATATTTAAGTCGTTTACCCTCTTTGGAAGCTTTGGTGAATAGTTTCTGGAAATGATCTTCATGCCGGACCAAGGTCTCGTAAAATTCTTTTACGCTTGGCGCATCCATGCATTCCTTTGGCAGAAATAATTCATTCTGAATATCTACCATATCGAGTTGGTAGCCGCTTTCCCTGGCGAGTATGAGGATCTTACGGGCAACGTCCACTCCGCTCAGGTCAACACGTGGATCCGGCTCGGTGTAGCCTTCAACCTGTGCTTGATGGACCACATCGTGAAAGGTTGTAGTATCATTGAAGTTGTTAAACACGAAATTCAAACTTCCCGATAGCACGGCCTTGATAGCTGTAACGCGATCTCCGGAATTCACCAAATTGTTCAGCGTATTAATAATGGGCAGACCAGCTCCCACGTTGGTTTCAAAAAGATAAGAAGCATTGTACTTTTTCGATAATTCTTTTAGGCGGTCATACTTGGCAAATTCGGATGAAGTTGCAATTTTATTGCAAGCAATGATCGCGATGCTTTCTTTGAGGTATTTTGGATAACTGCTTGCCACCTCTTCACTAGCGGTAATATCGATGAATACGCTGTTTCGAAGATTCAGCTCCTTGATTCGTTCAAACCAGCCAGCTTCGGTGCGGTTTGCACCTTCCTCCAACAAGTCTTTCCATTGAGTTAGGTCGATGCCGTCCTCATCGAAGATCATTTTTCTGGAATTGCTAATACCCACTACATTGAGCTTCAATAATAAGTTCTCATACAAGTGTTGTTGTTGTTTCTGAATTTGATCCAGCAGACGTACACCAACATTACCAACTCCAACGATGAAAATATTTTGCTCTCGCACCTGTCGCTCAAAAAAGCGATAGTGCAATGTGTTCAATGCTTTTTTGACATCTTTTGCAGCGATCACCGCCGAAATATTTCGCTCGGAAGCACCCTGTGCTATCGCCCGAATGTTCACATTATTCTTTCCTAAGGAACTAAACATCTTACCGCTGATCCCCTGGTGGCTTTTCATATTATCTCCAATTGCCGCTATGATCGCCAGGTTCATCTCGACCGTAACCGGATCGATCTTTCCCAGTGAAATTTCAAAAGCAAACTCACCATTTACGGCTTCCCTGGCCAGTTCTGAATCTTTGGCCTGGATCCCGATGCAAATGGAATGTTCTGAAGATGCCTGGGTGATCAGTATAACATTTACGGCGCGAATTGAAAGTGCCTCAAACAAGCGTTTAGAAAACCCCGGAATTCCAACCATTCCCGAACCTTCCAGGGTAAGCAGTGCGATATCTGGAAGATGGCTAATCCCTTTCACCGTATAGGCTCCTGCTTCAACTCGATCATGTATCAAAGTTCCCGGATCCTGAGGCTCAAATGTATTTTTTACCCGAATGGGAATGTGTTTATCCAACACTGGACGAATCGTTGGTGGATACAACACCTTGGCTCCGAAATGAGAGAGTTCCATGGCCTCCTGATAGCTTATTTCAGGGATTGGAAATGCCTGAGGCACCAACTTTGGATTGGCAGTATACATGCCACTCACGTCGGTCCAAATTTCTAATTCGGCCGCATCCAAAGCAGCCGCTAGTATTGCCGCTGTATAATCAGACCCTCCCCTACCTAAGGTGGTGGTTTCCCCGGTTTCATTTCGTGCGACGAAGCCCGGAACTACTGTGATCTTGTTGTTTTCTTCAGAAAAATACGTGCTTATATTTTGGTCGGTAAGTGTGATGTCCACCAATGCTTGCGTATGGTTGGAATTCGTAATGATCAATTCCCGACTGTCTTTCAGTGCTACTCCCGGGACCTGTGCACCTAATGCTTCAGAAATAATATAGGAAGAAAGTAATTCTCCAAAACTTAGGACTTTATCCCTGGTTTTATTCGAGAATTCATTGATTAAATAGACTCCATGAAGGATCTCATTTAACTTGTCCAGTTGAGTTTCAACGGAGCTGATCGCTTTTGCCTCCAACCCCAGGTCGTTTGCTGCTGTAATATGCCTCTCGGTGATCGAACTGAAGAGGTCCAGATAATGATCATCCTTCTCGTTTGCGAGTTCGCCGCATCGTTGCAAGGTATCTGTCATTCCACCAAGTGCAGAAACTACGGTGATCACGGGGCCTTGAACCGATTTTTCGCGAAGAATTTCGATCACCCGCTTAATGTTTTCGGCATTGGCCACGGAAGTTCCACCAAACTTTAGTACATGCACAGTTTGCTCTCTTTGGTTAATTGAGGTGTAATTATACTAAAAACTGGAACAATTCGGGCTTGTCGTTGAGATAATCTCCATAAAAATTATGCCTTTTCATCCGTGTCACCAGGGGCTCAAGGTCTTTAGAAGATTTTAATTGAATACCAACTACTGCAGCTCCATTTTCCCTGTTGGTCTTTTTTGTGTATTCGAAATGGCTGATATCATCATCAGGCCCTAAAATGGTAGCTACGAATTGTCGAAGAGCTCCGGCCCTTTGCGGAAACTTCACTATGAAGTAATGTTTTAAATTGGAATATAAAAGTGCCCGTTCCTTGATCTCCGCAGTTCGGGTTATATCGTTATTCCCACCGCTAATAATACAAGCCACTTGTTTACCTTTTATTGTGTCCTTGAATGTTTCCAAGGCCGCTACGCTGAGTGCACCTGCCGGTTCTACGATGATGGCATCACGATTATACAGCTCCAACAGTGAAAGACATGTCATGCCTTCAGGGACAACTATGAGCTCGTATAACAACTCATTGCAGATCGAAAAGTTCAACTCTCCCACACGATGCACTGCGGCACCGTCTACAAACTTGTCGATGCTCTCCAAAGTGGTATTTTCACCATGATCCATGGAGTGCTTCATCGCTGCGGCACCTTCCGGTTCTACACCAATTATCTTGGTTTCCGGTGAAATGTGCTTGAAGAGTGTACTTAATCCGGCGGCTAATCCTCCTCCTCCAATGGGTACAAATACATAATCAAGAGGTGCTGTACATTGTTGCAAAATTTCCAACCCTACGGTGGCTTGTCCCTGTATCACTTTTTCATCATCGAAAGGATGGACAAAGACCGTCTGGTTCCTTTTGGCCTCCAACTGAGCGATCTCACTGGAATCGTCGTACGTATCTCCCTCCAGTCGAATATCCACATATCCATTTCCAAACATCTTCACCTGCTCGATCTTCTGGGTGGGTGTGGTCGTTGGCATAAAGATAGTACCGTGAACCTTTAATTTATTACATGACCAGGCTACTCCCTGAGCATGATTCCCGGCACTGGCGCATACAACCCCTCGTTCGCGCTCAACCTTTGGAATGGAAGAGATCTTGTTGTAGGCTCCACGGATCTTATACGAACGCACCGATTGTAAATCTTCTCGCTTGAAGTATACATCACAATCGAACCGGGTAGAATATCGCTCA
>JABDNM010000051.1 GCA_013043825.1 Flavobacteriaceae bacterium | reverse complement strand
TTTCAAGGGAATTGTTCCGCATCTCGTGGTGCTTTTATTATTTGTCATCGCCTCGCTGGCTTACTTTCATCCCGTACTTCAGGGGAAAACCATCTTCCAGAGCGACATTGTTCAATACAATGGAATGGCGAAGCAGCAAAATGATTTCAGAAAACAAACCGGAGAGGAAACCTATTGGACGAACAGTGCTTTTGGAGGAATGCCAACCTACCAATTGGGAGCCAAATATCCCAACAACTATATCAAGAAACTCGACCTGACCCTTCGCTTTTTACCAAGACCGGCAGACTACCTGTTCCTCTACTTCATTGGAATGTACATTCTTTTTATTGTACTGAAGGTAGATTACAAACTCGCCTTCGTGGGGGCGCTGGCATTTGGATTTTCAACCTATCTCATCATTATACTGGGCGTTGGGCATAACGCCAAAGCACACGCTATCGCCTATATGCCGCTCGTTTTAAGCGGGATCCTACTCACATTTCAGGGGAAATACCTGCGCGGATTTTTATTGACCGCCGTCGCGATGGCCCTTGAATTGGTCGCCAACCATTTCCAAATGACCTATTATTTGCTGCTCCTGGTGGTGTGTATTGGGATAGCCTATCTCATCGATGCTTTTCGAAAAAAAATGGTGCCGCATTACTTAAAGGCGGTGGGGGTAATGGCTATTGCAGTTGTGCTCGCACTAGGGCTAAACGCGACCAACATCATGGCAACTCAGGAATATGCCACCAGTTCGACTCGGGGTAAAAGTGAACTTACCATACAACCCGATGGGACTCCCAAAGAAAGTAAGGATGGATTGGACTATGATTATATAACCGAATATAGCTACGGAAAACTCGAGAGCTTCAATTTGTTTATTCCCGGCTTTATGGGTGGAGGGTCGAGTGACGGCTTTCCCGAAGACTCCGAAGCAGCCCAGGAATTATTGAAATTGGGGGCGACTCGACAGGAGGCCATGCAGTTCTTAAATGAGCAAATTCCGTTTTACTGGGGAGAGCAACCTATAGTGGCCGCTCCGGCCTACGTCGGTGCTGTGATCATCTTTCTTGCCGTACTTGGATTATTTTTAGTGCGCGGCCGACTCAAATGGTGGGTCGTTGCCGCATTTACCCTAAGCTTGATGTTATCATGGGGTAAAAATTTTTCCTTCCTAACCGAACTTTTTATTGATTACGTCCCCTTGTATAATAAATTTAGGGCGGTTTCTTCCATCCAGGTGATCATCGAATTGGTCCTGCCTATTCTTGCGATCGTTGGCCTTCACCAGTTCTTTAATCATTTTCATCGAAAGGAAGCCAAGAAGAAAGCCCTTATCAATGCTGCGTCGATCGTTGCCGGTATCGGGGTATTATTTGTACTGTTAAAATCACAGCTTTTCTCTTTCGCCAGCCCCTACGATTCGATGATCATCGATCAAATGGGAATTCCCTTTATCGATGCGGTTAGGGAAGATCGTATGGCCGTTATGACTACAGATACCCTGCGCTCCATTTTCTTCGTAGTGGTAACCGCAGCCGTGCTTTGGTTTGTTTTTACTGAAAAGCTCAAGCAGCTATATGCTATCGGGATCATTGCAGCGCTAATCGTAATCGACCTGGTTGGTGTTGATACCCGCTATGTGAATTCTGAAAATTTTGTGGTTTCCCGAATCATGGAAAAACCCTTTCTGGAGACTCCTGCTACCACGGCTATTTTACAGGACGATGGCTATTACCGAGTATACGACGCCACCAGAATTGGCAAGGCCTTTAAAAGTGGAGAAGCCAGCTATTTCCACAATGCTTTGGGTGGCTACCATGCCGCTAAATTGGGAAGAATACAGGATATTTATGATTTTTATCTACTCGAAGGATCTCCGGAGATCCTCGATATGTTTAATGTAAAATATATTCTGGTTCCCGGTGAAGAAGGACAGGTGTCTGTTCAGCAAAATCCGTATGCCAACGGCCCGGCCTGGTTTGTTGAAAGCGTGTTGCCGGCAAAGGATGCCAATGAAGAACTACTGCTTTTGGATAGCCTGGACACCAAGAAGACGGCAGTAATCCATACCGATTATCTCACCAAGATCCCCACAGAGAATATCAAGAGGGATAGTACGGCCAGTATCGACCTCACTGATCATCGACCTAATTACCTGCGTTATGAGACCAGTACCCAAACAGATCAATTGGCCATCTTCTCGGAAGTTTATTACCCCGAGGGTTGGAATGCCTATATCGATGGAAACTTGACCGATCATTTTAGGGCAAACTATGCACTTAGGGCTATGATCATACC
>JABDNM010000046.1 GCA_013043825.1 Flavobacteriaceae bacterium | reverse complement strand
ATTCAAGGTCTTGTTCAACGATGGATTGAATAATTTGGAGGGCTTGTCAAACCTTGAATTTGTGAATTTCTTTTGGATCAAGGACAACGGCCTTTCAGATTTTTGCGCTTTGCAAAACTTGTTCAATGCTGGTGGAGTTGAAGATTTTCTGGTAGAAGGGAATAATTACAATCCCTCTGAGCAAGATATCATCGACGGTAATTGCAGTTTGTAGATAGCTTGTTATTTAAGTTGAATTAATAGATCTTGAATATCATCGTACCCAAATAGTGTTTGATCCTTATTCCAGATCACCGGAAAGCGGATCCTGGTTTTGGAGGTGAGCTCATTTTCAACAAATTTCATGAACTGCTTGTAAATGGAGGCGTCCTGGTGAATGCTGAATTCGGAATAGGCTATTCGCTCTGAAGAAAGTAATGTGGTAAGCAATTCGCATTTCTCACAGTCATTCATGGTGAAGATCACCAGTTTTCCTCGCAAAGCATTTTCGATATCGATCACCTCCTTTTCGGGAAGCATTTCGATCTCCATGCGGCGTTCATTGATGATGAGCTCGTAGGTATAGGAAGAAGGGACATTTCGTAACTCGATGAGAGTGATCACGGGAATTTTAGACCGAGGCGCCAGGTCTATAAGCACGGGCTTGTCGGCACTACGGCGATAGCCTTCAGCATGCACCATCAAAAAGACATTGAGCGTATCGGCCGTTTTATTTTCAGCAAAAAGCACCACGCGCTTACCTTTTTTTTCTTCGGAAATCACGACCAGATCATTTTGCGACAGCATAATTATAGGCTGTAGCAAACTTAAAATGATGATAACTTTTAAGTTTATGGGCACCTCTCAAAGGTACAATTACTACTTTTGTAGGACAAATTATCTGCATGAAGCTAAACTTGAGCAAGCCCATTTGTTTTTTCGACCTGGAAACCACAGGGATCAATGTTGCAACCGACCGAATCGTAGAGATTTCCATTCTGAAAGTATTTCCCAATGGCAACAAAGAAAGTTATACTTGGCGTGTCAATCCGGGAATTCCCATTCCCAAACAGGCGAGTGATATTCATGGAATCACAGATGAGATGGTGGCCAACGAACCCAGCTTCAAAGAATTGGCCTCGAAGATATCTGCCTTGTTAAAAGACAGCGATCTGGCCGGCTTCAACTCCAATCGATTCGATATCCCATTGCTGGCAGAAGAACTGCTTCGGGCTGACGTAGATTTCGATCTTAAGAAGGCGATGGCAGTAGATGTTCAAACTATCTTCCATAAGAAAGAAAAACGTACCCTGGAAGCTGCGTACAAATTCTATTGCGATAAGAACCTCGACAATGCACACAGTGCAGAGGCAGATACCATCGCCACTTACGAAGTGCTTCTATCACAACTGGAAAAATACAACGACCTGGAAAATGATATAGCTTCATTGGCTGCGTATAGCGCTCACAAACAATTTGCCGATTTTGCCGGGTATATTGGATTCAACAAGCAAGGACAAGAAGTTTTTAATTTTGGGAAGCATAAAGGAATGCTGGTCGAGGAGGTGATGGAAAAAGAACCAGGCTATTTTGGCTGGCTTTTGAATGCAGATTTCCCTTTATATACCAAAAAGGTGTTAACGCGTGTGAAATTGAGAAAATTGAATAATAAATTATAGATTTAATTGTCAGTTCGAGTGATTCGTAAAACGAATCGTATCGAGAACAGCAAAACGTTCCCTATTATTTCTCGATACAAATTTGCAGTTGATACTGCAAATTGACTCGAAATGACGAATAACTTTCATATGAAAATAATCTGCGTAGGCCGAAATTACGCCGCTCACATAGCCGAACTAGATAATGAGAAACCGGCAGACCCGGTACTATTTATGAAACCCGATTCGGCCATCCTGCTCAAGAAGAACCCTTTTCTCATTCCGCATTTTTCTAACGAAGTACACCACGAAGTGGAGATCCTGGTGAAGATCGATAAGATAGGGAAACACATCGACCAAAAATTTGCTCATAAATATTATAATGAAATTGGGTTGGGGATCGATTTTACCGCGAGAGACCTGCAGCAACAATTAAAAGAACAAGGATTGCCCTGGGAGAAGGCTAAGTCGTTCGACGGGTCGGCTGTGGTAGGTAAGTTTTTACCAAAAAGCAAGTTTGAAAGTGTGGACAATATCGCATTTCGATTGGAAAAGAACGGAAAAGTGGTGCAGGAAGCAAATACGGCCCTACTTTTGTGGAAAATCGATACGTTAATCGAATATATCTCCAAATATTTTACTTTGAAGATAGGAGATATTATATTTACAGGCACTCCCGCGGGAGTAGGTAAAGTGCGAGCCAACGATGTTCTGACCGGCTTTATCGAAGATAAGGAGTTATTCTCCGTAAAAGTTAAATAATACAATGAGCAATTATTCTATTGATAGCCTGAAAGAAATCGCCGGCGGTGACCCGGAATTCATGGCTGTGGTGGCAAAAACCTTCCTGGACGAGATCCCTCCAGATCTGGCTTCCTTGGAAGAAGCTATCTCCAACGACAACAAGGAATTAGCATACCAGTTTGCGCACAAGATGAAACCGAATCTTGAAATGTTTGGTATCGATGTTATGAAGCAGATCACGGCCATCGAATCATGGACCAAAACTTCCAAAAGTACCGATGCCGTAGCTCCACACATTGAAACGGTTTCTACAACCCTTCACAAAGTCTTCAACGAACTAAAAGCCGACTTCCATATCTAAATGCTTGCGGAAATAATTACGGTTGGTGACGAGATTCTTATCGGTCAGATCGTCGATACCAACTCTGCATTTATTAGCAAAGAATTAAACAAAATAGGTGTTCAGGTGTACCAGATCACTTCCATCCAGGATGATCGGGAACATATTCTTGCCGCTCTGGATGAGGCAAAAGAACGAGCAGATCTCGTCTTGATCACCGGTGGTTTAGGCCCTACCAAGGACGACATTACCAAACAATGCTTCTGTGAATTCTTCGACGACACCCTCGTGGAAGATCCACAGGTTGTGGAACACATAAACTATTTATTTTCCCACTATTTCGATAAAAAACCGCTTCCATCCAATTTGCTCCAGGCACAGGTCCCGTCTCAAGCCAAGATTTTACATAATAGCAATGGGACCGCACCGGGAATGTGGATGGAGAAAGACGATATTGTATATGTGTCTATGCCCGGTGTACCCTACGAAATGAAGCATTTAATGCGTGAACAGGTAATCCCTATGGTGATTGAAAAATTTCATCGCCC
Organism: Flavobacteriaceae bacterium; assembly: GCA_013043825.1. Taxonomy (GTDB): domain Bacteria; phylum Bacteroidota; class Bacteroidia; order Flavobacteriales; family Flavobacteriaceae; genus Aureisphaera. Next base: position 15,168 of record JABDNM010000046.1, on the reverse strand, counting down.
GCATATTTACCATAAAACGCTACTTACTTACGGAATGGGTGAAAGTGCGATTGAAGACCGTATTGGAGATTGGGCACATAAACTTCCAAAGCACATCAAACTGGCCTATTTACCATCACTGGGAAGAGTTCGACTTAGACTTTCTGCCAAGGGACCGGATGAGTCACAATTAAAAAAAGAAGTAGACGCTCAAATGAATGTTTTGCATGCGATGGTAGAGGACATTGCGGTAGGCTACGAACATGAAACCTCGGTCACTCAGCGCATAGGAGAACTTTTGATGGAACAGCACAAAACTTTGAGTTTGGCCGAGAGTTGTACAGGTGGGGCCCTGGCACAGGAGATCACTACCCATCCAGGTTCCTCTGCCTATTACCGGGGAAGTATCATTCCCTACGCAACCGAATTGAAAACCTCCATCCTGGGGGTAGACGCCCAACTTATCGCAAAGCACAACGTAGTGAGTATTCCGGTGGCCGAGGCCATGGCTCAACGATCCAATGTGGTTTTCAAAAGTGATTTTGCCATTGCAACTACCGGAATTGCAGGTCCTACCAAAGGAGATGGGGATGCAGAAATTGGTACGGTTTGCATCGCGATCGCTACTCCTAAGGGGGTGGTTTCTGAAAAATTTCTCTTCGGAAAGGTGAGGGAACGGGTGATTCAAAAAACCATGAACAAAGCCTTTGAAATGCTGCTAAGAGAAATTTCTAAAAACTGAAATTCTTTTGTTGTTCAAACCAATTTTATTGCTTAAATTTGCACCCTGTTTAAAAATAACAATCTAAAGCGAGGATAATGTCAAGAGTTTGTGAGCTTACGGGAAAGAGAGCAATGGTTGGAAACAACGTTTCTCACGCGATGAATAAGACAAAGCGCAAGTTTAACGTGAATTTGGTTAAAAAGCGTTTTTACATTCCTGAAGAAGACAAGTGGTTAACCCTGCGTGTTTCAACTTCAGCATTGAAGAATATCAACAAAAATGGAATTTCAGCTGTCATCAAAGAAGCCCGGGCAAAGGGATTCTTAAAGCAGTAGTTCTCTATAACAAAAGCAGCGTACAATGGCTAAGAAAGGAAACAGAGTTCAGGTAATTTTAGAGTGCACAGAGCATAAAGATTCTGGCATGCCGGGAACTTCTCGATATATTACCACGAAGAACAAAAAGAACACTCCCGATAGAATGGAATTGAAAAAATTCAATCCCATCCTGAAAAAGATGACCGTTCATAAAGAGATCAAATAATTGTGGGTTTTTAGGAAACCTATTTAAAGTATAACGTCATGGCAAAGAAATCAGTAGCATCATTACAAACAGGATCCAAACGACTCACCAAAGCCATCAAAATGGTTAAGAGTGAAAAGACGGGAGCTTATATGTTTGTGGAGTCCATTATGCCACCCGACATGGTAAACGACTGGTTGAACAAGAAGTAAAACCGGCCTACGATATTTACGAAGCCACTTTTTTACGAAGGTGGCTTTTTTTATCTGCCAAAACCATTTATTTGTAATTGCGTTTAGGAGAATGTATTTTTGGGCGTTCCGTGAAGTAGTGATGAAGTAGAGCGCTCCTTGCTTCAAGACTTATCACGACCGGGCGTTTTGCACTACGCGGTAGTTTGCTACAATCCCTGCCCGAAGGTACTATTCGGAACGGGCGGGCCTAACGCATAGACGATCACCAGAATTAATTGATTGAATGAGCTTTTTTAAAAAAATATTTACCAAAGAGAAAAAGGAGACCCTGGACAAAGGGCTGGAGAAATCCAAGTCCTCCTTCCTGGACAAACTCTCCAAAGCAGTCGCCGGTAAGAGTAAAGTAGACGATGATGTGCTGGACAATTTGGAAGAGGTGCTTGTTTCCAGTGATGTTGGCGTAAATACCACACTTAAGGTCATAGAACGAATTGAAGAGAGGGTAGCACGTGACAAATACCTGGGAACCGACGAGCTCAACCAGATCCTGCGGGAAGAGATCGCAGGACTCCTGAGCGAGACAAACTCCGGTGAGGCCAGCGAATTTGAAGTTCCCGAAGGCAAGAAACCCTATGTGATCATGGTCGTAGGTGTGAATGGAGTAGGGAAGACCACCACCATCGGGAAATTGGCCCATCACTTTAAAAAAGCCGGAAAAAAAGTCGTGTTAGGAGCTGCCGATACGTTTCGCGCTGCGGCCATAGACCAGTTGCAGGTGTGGGCAGACCGCACCGATGTACCCATTGTAAAGCAGGATATGGGCAGTGATCCCGCCAGTGTGGCTTTCGATACATTACAGAGCGCCGTTACCCAGGATGCAGACGTGGTACTTATAGACACCGCTGGAAGACTTCACAATAAAGTGAACCTCATGAACGAACTCACCAAAGTGAAGCGGGTCATGCAAAAGGTGGTGGAAGATGCACCACACGATGTACTTTTAGTACTCGACGGCTCTACAGGTCAGAATGCCTTCGAACAGGCAAAACAATTCACCGCCGCCACCGAAGTGACTTCCCTGGCAGTGACCAAGTTGGACGGAACCGCCAAAGGAGGGGTCGTCATTGGGATCAGTGATCAATTCCAAATACCAGTGAAGTACATTGGCGTAGGCGAAGGCCTGGAAGACCTTCAGGTATTCAATAAATATGAATTTGTGGATTCATTTTTCAAGTAGATCATGCGCACCAAAACCCTCAAAAAAAATAAGATCAACGTAGTCACCCTGGGCTGTTCCAAGAATGTTTACGATAGTGAAGTGCTTATGGGCCAATTACGCGCCAACAATAAAGACGTTGTGCACGAAGAAGAGGGTAATGTGGTGGTGATCAATACCTGTGGCTTCATTGCCAATGCCAAAGAGGAGAGTGTGAATACCATACTGGAATATGTGCAGAAAAAAGAATCGGGATTAGTCGACAAAGTATTCGTTACGGGCTGCCTGAGTGAACGATACAAACCCGATCTTCAGAAAGAAATTCCCAATGTAGATCAATATTTTGGCACGACAGAATTGCCGGGACTTTTGAAAGCCCTGGGAGCCGATTATAAACATGAACTCATAGGAGAAAGATTAACCACAACTCCAAAAAATTATGCCTACCTCAAGATTGCCGAGGGCTGTGATCGCCCTTGTTCGTTCTGCGCCATTCCAATTATGCGGGGTAAGCACAGGTCAACACCTGTTGAAGACCTCGTGACCGAAGCAGAGAAACTGGCTGCCAATGGCGTAAAAGAGTTAATACTCATCGCCCAGGATCTTACCTACTATGGTTTGGACCTTTACAAAAAACGTGAACTTGCCAAACTATTGAAAGCGTTGGTAAGGGTGGATGGAATAGAGTGGATTCGATTGCACTACGCTTTTCCCACCGGCTTTCCAATGGAGGTTCTGGATGTGATGCGGGAGGAATCCAAGATCTGCAATTATATCGACATCCCACTACAACATATATCCGATCCCATATTGAAATCCATGCGTCGAGGCACGACGATGGAAAAGACCAATAAGCTCTTGAAGGAATTCAGAAATGCTGTTCCCGAAATGGCCATTCGTACAACCTTGATCGTTGGATATCCCGGCGAGACTGAAGAGGATTTTCAAACATTGAAAAAATGGGTCCAGGAACAACGCTTCGAGCGCATGGGCTGCTTTACCTACTCGCATGAGGAGAACACTCACGCCTATAACCTAGAGGATGATGTGCCTGAAGAGGTGAAAATGGAACGGGCTAATATTATTATGGACATACAGTCACAGATTTCCTGGGAGTTGAACCAACAGAAGATTGGAAAAGAATTTAAAGTGATCATCGACCGGAAAGAGGGAAGTTATTATGTAGGCCGTACCGAGTTCGACAGCCCGGATGTAGACAATGAAGTGTTGATCAATGCCGAAGACGGCTATTTGCGAACAGGGGAGTTTTTTAATGTAAAGATCACAGCGGCAGAAGACTTCGATCTGTACGCGAAAATCGTGTGAAAATTGATAGCCCCGCGGAGGGTTAACCCTCTTATATTGAAAAACTACTACCCACTTTCATAGTTTTATTCATTCTTCTATTTAATAAATGCTGATTTTCGTCATAGGAAATGCTCGAATTAACTGCCATTTTTAGGTTCAAACATTATGAAAATAACTATGGAAACAGCAGAGAAAAGAAAATTTATTGATAGTGTTGTCAAGGCGCTTCGCAAAGCGGCAATTGAAATGGAAGAACTTCAACTGCAAACCGCTCTCGGGAAATCTGAGGCAAAAGATAGCTATGAAACAGCCAAGAAGAGATTCAATTTATTTTTGCACGAAAGTAAAGCGAAGATTAAAACAGGTAAAGAAAAAGTAAACGACCTTCACACCAAAATGGACGAACTACGTGTTCAGCTTAATTTAGGAAAAGCAGAGAATATCGAAGCTTTTCGGGCACAAAAGAAAAAGCTAAAACTAGCTTTGCATGAGCTTAAGGTAAAAATTAAGACAAACGAGAAATTCAAACGAATTTACGCTTATCTCCTTATCGAAATTGAGACCTTCAATATCTTACTGGAGATTATGGAGGATGAGTTTGAACCGGGCTCTAAATGGGCCAAAGAATCTTTTGAGCAGGGAAAAGAAAAGTTCAATACGTTTATCGAAGATTTAAAGGCTAAGTATGGTAAAAAGGAACCAACCAAATGGGAACATTTTAGTGGGGAACTATCGGAAGCCTTTACTCACTTTAAACATGCTTTTTCAAAGCCGTAAAACTCAATGAGTTTAAAAGAAATCACCGTACGCTTGCGTACGGTGCTTTTTTTATTCGTTGTAATGTGAAAACAAATCAATTCATGAATCTACGGTCGTCATAATCGCCTTTGCTTAAATTCCACAATAAGCCAATGGTGAGTATGCCAGCGATGACCAAGCCCATGATTCCTATGGATGAAATTCCACTCCAGAGGGTCCCTATTTTATAAATAATAAAAAGACTACTTCCTATAATAAGAGCTACTATAATTAAGGTGGATACTAACTGTTTGGTAACACGTTGAATCGAATGTACCATAGGATCAATTCCCTTATGGCTTATATCCACTTGAATTTGCCCGCTATTTATTTTGGCGATCGCATTCTTCAGATCGTTTGGAAACTCTACCATGTATTTATTAATTTCGTACAAGGAGTTGAGTATATTCTTAGTCATTTTTATCGGGTCATACTTTTTCGCCACACTTTTTAACAGGTATGGGCGAACAATTGTCAATTGCTCAAAGTCGGGATCCAACTTTGCGATAACCCCTTCAATAGTAATCAACGATCGTGCAAATAGATAGAAGTGGGTAGGTACTTTTAGCCCGTGTTCAATAATGATGTCCTTTAGTTCTAGTAGTATGGTACTCATTTCGTTTTCATGAATATCCCGGACGTAATACTTCTCAACAAATTCATTGATGTCATACTCCAAACTACGCATGTTTTTAATGGTGGTGTTGTTGGATAACATCAAAAGGACTTTTATGATCTTATGAATGTCTTTGTTAATAATGGATAAGAATAACTGTCCAAACACTTCAATATCTCTCGTTAGTATACTGCCCATCATTCCGAAGTCCAGGTAGCAAATATGGCTGTTGGGCAACACTAGTAAGTTTCCGGGGTGTGGATCTGCGTGGAAGAAACCATATTCAAAAACTTGCTTGTAATAGCTTATTGCAAGGCGTTTAGCAATCACATTTTTGTCGATACTGGCATCTTCTAATTCGCTGATATGGTCTATTTTTATTCCGTCGATTAAATTCATAGCCAGCACCTTTCCGGTTGTGAATTCCTGGAATACTTTTGGGCCGTGGGCATACTGGTCGAGGCCTTTATCCATTTCCAAATTGTTATAAAAACGTTGGATATTAATCGCTTCATGGATAAAGTCCAGTTCCTTTAAAATCGAAGCTTCAAAATTCTTTACCAACCCTACAGGATCAAAGCTTTGGATGGAAGGAATGCGCCGTTCAAGTACATCGGCAATGCTATACATCACCTTGATGTCTTCGAGAATGATGTCTTGGATACCTGGCCGTTGTATTTTAAGTGCCATGCGCTCTCCTTCAAGAGAAATAGCCTGATGAACCTGGGCCATCGATGCCGATGCGAAGGGTGTTGGATCGAACCAGGCAAATAAGGTTTTAACCGAATCTTTCAACTCGGTCTCTACCACCTCTTTTGCATCCTCAGTCGCCATTGGAGGTACGTTGTCTTGCAGTTTCTCCAGCTCAAATACAAGATCGAAGGGAATCAGATCCGGACGATTGCTGAGTATTTGTCCGAATTTAATGAAGGTAGGCCCCAGTTCTTCACAAACCAGGCGCATTTTTGCCCATTTTGTGTATTGGGCTGCATGCTCACGGGATTTTCTTGGAAGTAACTTCCTAAGCCAACCGTAACGTTTTTCTTCCTCCAGGTAAGACACCAAATCCTCAAAGCCATACTTTACCAAAACCCTCAGGATCTGATTGTATCGAACGGCCGATTTTAGTTTACGCCTAATTCCGGAAAGTAAGCCCATACTATTGCTTGGTTTCAAGTTTGTTCATACGTGCTTCCAATAAGGCAATGTCTTTGTTCGATTGCTCCAATTGAGTAGTTAAGGCTTTTATTTGATCTGTGTGGGCAATGTTCACCTTTTCATAGAAAGTTACCACAAGCTCTTCTACTTTTGCTTCAAACTCCTTCTTGAGCTGTGCCGTCTTAAAAAGGATTTTGTCCACAAATTCCATCTCGTTCCCTTCCTCATTCAACATTGTTTCGGAGACAAGTTCATTGAGACCATCCTTTCCTTTATCAGACAATGTACTTATGCGTTCAAGAAGTTGGGTATCCTTGGCGAAGTGATAGATTCCAGCTGAGATGGTTAGCAATTCCAAAATTGTTTTCGTTTTCATAAACCACTATGTTAAAATGTACGCTAAGACAATGATAGTAGGAATATTGAGAGATTTATATGATTAAAATCATTTCGGTAAAAGCTCGTAACTGCTTATTTTGAATTATTACTTAAGGAATCCTTGAAAGTATCAATTATGAAAACTACCCCTGTCACGAAGATTATGACAAGAGACCTAGTTTGTGTGTCTCCGGATCAGAAGATTCTCGATATCAAGCACATATATGAGAAGAAAAACTTCCACCACCACATTCCAGTTATCTATGATGGCAAACTTGTAGGAATTATTAGTCTGGTAGACTTTATGTACCGGATCAAAGGAGCTGGTCTTGACGATTCCGAACCGGTCTATACAACATTAAGTGCGCGTGATATCATGACATCAAACCCTGTAACTTTGAAGCCTGAATCCACTATTTCAGAAGCAGCAGAAATATTTGCAACTGGCCGATATCGTGCTCTTCCAATTGTCGAGAACGAGACCATAGTAGGTATTGTCACTACAGCCGATATTATCCATTACTATCTGCACAAAGCTTAGGATCGGACGTCAAGATAAAGGATTGAATTTGGTTGAAAGTAAGCACTACCCGGGACTTTATCTTGTAGTGGGACGAATTACAAAGGTGTAGTGATTGAAAGAATAAATTCGATCTACTTTTCGGATAGAGGTGATGTTTTTACCTATTTTTGGTAAAACCCTTCATCTAATGCAATACCCAATTCTTTTGCTATTAATGCTTGTCGTTTTTGCAGCTTGTAAGAATGAAGCCAATAAAGAAGTCACCCCTGCCGAGGAAAACACCACAATTGTACAACTGCTCGAAAACCCTGCGGAAGGAAACAGTAAATTGCCACGCCTGTTCAGCAATGGAACCGAACTCTATTTTTCGTGGGTTACCCACGAAGATTCCACCGATATATTAAATTATTCCCTACTGAACAATAGTAACTGGCAACCCGTGACAGAGATCGTTCGAGGCAATGACTGGTTCACAAATTGGGCAGACTTCCCGGTGATCGCCGAGAATAATGGCCACATTTTAACCAGCTACCTCCAGAAATCGGCCTTAGGCACGTATACCTACGATGTGATGCTCAATCTTTATAACGCTGAAACCAAGTCCTGGAAGAAGGGTTTTATTCTTCACGACGACGGAACTCAAAGTGAGCATGGCTTTGTGAGTATTCGTCCCTATGTAGGTGATTCCTTCTTCATTACATGGCTCGATGGACGGGAAACGGTTGGTAAAGGACATGGCGGAGGACAAATGACCTTGCGTGGTGCTATTGTATTCAAGGATGGAACCATCGATTACGATACCCTCATCGACGAACGCGTTTGCGATTGCTGTCCCACCAGCGCAGCAATTGGCACAAATGACGAACTCATCGTTGCCTACCGCGACCGAAGTTCCAACGAAATAAGAGACATTTCCATTGCAAGATGGGAAAAGGAAGCAGGTTGGATCAAACCGTTTTCTCTTGGTAATGATCAATGGAAGATCGCCGGTTGCCCTGTGAATGGGCCGGCCATCGACGCTCATGAATCCTTTATCACCGCCGCTTGGTTTACAGCTGCTAAAGGAGAAGGCGACATTCTTGTTTCTTTCTCGGAAGATAACGGGGAGACATTTTCACGTTCCTACCGCGTCGATGCCGGTAACGCAACGGGTAGAGTAGATGTAAGCGCGTATAGTAACGAAGAAGCCGCCGTGATTTGGATGCAGCCAAAAGGTGATAAGGAGGTGATCAATCTCATGAAGATCAATAAACATGGCTATACCGGGCACCCCATTGAAATTTCGGAAACGAGCGCTGAACGTGCCAGCGGCTTTCCCCAAATGGAATTGGTAGGTGACATGCTTTATTTGGCCTGGACTCACATGGCACCAGATGACATAACCCGAATTAAGATGGCGAAAGTGCCGCTTAGTGAGTTGTAGTATTTCATTTATCTTTGGCCAATAATTGGCAGTGATGTATAAGAAAATCGATATTCTCAATATTGTACTCATCGTGGTCTCATTGATCATTGCGGTGATACTGCCATTCAAATTATTCTTGTTCTCCTATGCCATATTGGGACCGCTGCACTATCTCACCGAGATAAATTGGTTGAAGGATAAAAATTATTTTGTTCGTGATAACAGCCGATGGATCCAGGTATTCATCGCATTTACGTTGCTCCTCTCGCTATATCCGTTTTATAAGATCGTAAACTTCAGCCTGGACAATACCTTTGCAGAGACCATTCGATATATTTTTGGTCACCAAATGCTGGTGGTTCTGGTGGCATTTTTCTTTGCCGTGAGCCTTATTTTGCTGAAGAAATTAAGTCATATTCTCATTGGATTGGCAATAAGTTTTCTGCTAGCCATTTTGCTGCTGTTCTTCCTCCCCAAGTGGTTGTTTTTTCTGGGATTGTTTTTACCAACTATCATTCACGTCTACCTGTTCACCCTGCTGTTTATGCTTTATGGAAGTAAAAAATCGGGTAGTAAGTTTGGTTATTATGGTTCAATTTTACTCATGTTGGTGCCATTTCTTATTGTTTTACTCCCTCTGGATGCCACCGGGTATGTAGTATCGCAACGAACATCGGCTATTTACGATAGTGGGAATTTCATGAAGATCAACTCGATGATGAGTCAGCTGCTGGGAGGATCGGATGACGGAGCCTTTTATATTCTCTCCATCAAAGGTATCAAGATCCAGATTTTCATAGCCTTTGCTTACACCTACCATTATCTGAATTGGTTTTCGAAAACAAATATCATAGGATGGAAGCAATCATTGAACACCCGAAAGACATTGTATATACTGTTGATTTGGGGTGCCGCGGTTGGCATTTACCTCTATGATTTTTATACCGGATTGATCGCCCTATATTTCCTGAGCCTGTTGCACGTATTTTTTGAGTTTCCGCTGAACGTGGTCACGATCCGTGAACTTTTCAAATTCGGAAAATCCAAGGCGCCTGCTTAAATCATTCCATGAAATCATTATTGTTCATTGGACATACCTTTCCCGAACCCACCACTACTGCGGCGGGAAGCCGGGTAATGCAACTTTTGAATCATTTCTTGAAAGCCGACTATCATATTACTTTTGCCAGCAGTGCGGCCAGGTCTAACTATTCAGAAGCCCTGGAAGATCATGGAATAAGGACGGAGAACATTCAGCTGAATGACACGTCCTTCGATCGATTTATTTCACGATTGAATCCCGAGATCGTGATATTCGACCGTTTTATGACCGAGGAGCAGTATGGGTGGCGAGTAGCCGAACACTGTCCGGAAGCCATTCGTGTCCTGGATACCGAAGACCTCCATTTCCTTCGCAAGGCCCGGCAAGAAGCACTACAGCAAGGTAAACGGGTCGAAGAGGCCTATTTGTTTTCAGAAACAGCCAAGCGTGAGATCGCTAGCATGTTGCGTTCTGACCTCTCCCTTATCATTTCTGAAGTGGAGCTGGAATTGTTATCCAATCAATTTGGAATTTCGGCGGAGATCTTATTTTACATTCCCTTTTTAGTCGATTTTCCTTCAGAAGAACAAAAAAAACAACTTACAAAATTTGAAGATCGAATTGATTTTGTGAGTATTGGGAATTTTCAGCATGCTCCAAATGTAGATGCTATAATCTACCTGAAGGAAGATCTCTGGCCACTTATTCGAAAAAGGCTCCCGACGGCACGGTTGCATATTTATGGCGCTTATGCCCCGGAAAATATGCTGCTATTACATGATGAGTCCCAGGGATTCCTGGTACACGGCTGGGCTAAGGATGCACAGGAAGTACTAAAAATGGCTCGGGTTTGTCTCGCACCGTTGCGATTTGGCGCTGGTTTGAAAGGTAAGATTCTGGATGCCATGCAATGCGGCATCCCGGTTGTCACTACTGGTATTGGTGCTGAAGGCATGTTTGGCAATTTATCGGTTCCCGGAGCGGTCGAGGATTCTGTGGAGGGGTTTGTGGATGGAGCAGTGGCGCTTTACCAACAGAAAGGTCGCTGGATCGCAGCCCAGGCTAATGGGTTTTTAATTGTCGAATCAAGATTTCAGCGGAAAAATTTTTCGGAGGCATTCACGAACCAGCTTCATAGGATGCAAACCAATTTAAACGCGCATAGGAATCGAAATTTTATCGGACAAATACTTCAGCATCAATCTTTACAAGCTACCAAATATATGAGTAAGTGGATTGAAGAGAAAAATTCCAACTAGAATAAAACACAATAGATTAATTTGTCTCACTGGGATGTTATCGCATGGTGTATGGCTTGGCAAGGTCGGTCTCGGCAGCTATATAACCAAAGGACGCCCAGTCCTTTCCGGAAATAATCTCGTTAAAGATCCCGTGTGCCTGATCGGGATTACCATTGTAAAGATACCAGTTGCCAACGGCATATTTTAAAGCCGAGTTTGTTGGAGTCCCCTCGGCACTGGGATCATATACATCCTCCAAATCCAGCAAACCTTTATAAAACAGACAGGCTTTGTAGTAGCTCTGGTTTTCGATCACGTTCATATCCTCGTGAATATTCCTTAGATAATTCTGTGCGGCTTCCGCACGTCCCATTCTTCGATGTATCATATAGATCCAATGGGTCGCGGAAACCACGTTGTCCGGATTGTTGGAGGTTTGCAAGCATTTTTTGTAAGCTTCGAGCGCAGCAGGCAGGTTTCGGTTTAAATAATACGCCAATCCCAGGTGATAGTAGATATTTCCATGCATGGTACTCACGGGAATATTCTTGTCATTCGGCATCCCATCTTCCTCTATCATATTCTCCTTGCCTTGAATTAGTTTGACCGCCAGGCTTAGATCGGCGATGGCATTATCAAATTCCCTAACCGAAATATATCGATGTCCGCGATGTCGCAACAGTCGTGACTCCTTCGGAAAATCCTCCAATCCCTGGCTGTAAATTTCGATGGCTTTTCTGTAATCTCCTGTGTATGCCGCAAAGCGACCGTACCAGATGAGGTTGTCCAGATTATTGGGATTTACCTCATAGGCGGCTTTTTTCTCTTCAAATTTAGCAAGAATTTCTTCCGAAGATTTCGCGGCATACAAGGTATCTCCACCCTGGGATATCGCCTGGAAGTTGTGCTCCCATTCCGTATGAATTGATAGGTCTGGGTCTTTGTCCTTGTTCTTGCAAGAAACCAGGGCTAAAAAAGCGGTGAGTAGGAATACATATTTCATCAAATCTTATTTTTATCGAAGTTAACTATTTCGGAATGAAATGTTCTGTACACTAAAAGCATTTTCGATCCGGAATACATGAAAAGCCAAAAAGTTTTTGACTATTTTTATTACAAACGCGTCATCAAAACACACTAATTATTAAAGCGGTATATACAGATAAGGAGTTGATAAACCATTTGCAGGGAACTCTGGCCCAGCGGAATCGTGCCTTAGAGCATATTTACCGAGAAAATCGGGATAAAGTAACTAATTATTTGCGGGCCAACAATGCCGATGAAGATCAAGCTAAAGACGTCTTTCAGGAAGCTGTTATTGCCATGTACGAGAATATAAAGGAGAAGAAGTTTAAAGGAGAGAGCGCTATTGGGACCTATCTGTACAGCATCGCTCGCTTTAAATGGTTGAACCAGATCAAAAAGAACTCGATTCGAAAAGATCACCACGACCAATTGGAGCAGGAAGAAGATTTTCAAAGTCCCTTGGCGACGATCATCGAGGGTGAGACTAAGGAAGGGGTGTTGCAATTGTTAGCCGAATTAGGAGAAGCGTGCAAGCGACTACTTATAATGAATTTCTACCATGAAGCCTCCATGAAAGAGATTGCAAAGAACGGACATTACAGCAGTGAACAGATTGTTCGGAACAAAAAATATAAATGTTTGAAGCGATTGAAAGAGCTCATAAATCAAAAACCAGCACTCATCCGGGTGCTTCAAGGAAATGGATAAGTTACAACAAGACATAGAACGATATTTGCACGGAAAGATGGGAGGAGAAGAGTTGCTCGCCTTTGATTTACGCCTTCAAAAAGATAAAGAATTGGCCAATCTTCTTCAGGAGGAACAACTGGCAAGAAAAGTCATTCGGGAAGCGGGCAGGCTGGAATTGAAGGAGACGTTACAAGAGTTTGAAAATGAAATACCCGCCAGGAATTTGACACCCAGGGTAATACCATTATGGATCAAGCGTGCGTTTCCGGTGGCTGCCATGGTTATTATCTTCTTTGGCTTGTACCAGGTTTTCAAGCAAAATACCATGACTCCTGAAGTAGCTTTTGATACGTATTTTGAATCGTATGCAGCACCTTCAGTGCTTCGAGACAACGAAGGGTCGGCTATGATGAATTGGAAGCAGGCCACGCAGCTTTTCTCTGATGGAGACTATCAAGAAGCGGCTATTTATTTCGATCGTTCAGTTGGTGAAGTCCCAAGTTATCAAGCTGAATTCTATAAAGGGCTAAGTCAGTTGAGTATGGAAGCTCCCTACTTTCAGAGCGCAGTGAATTCGTTCGATCGAGTTTTGGAAACCGACAATGATTTTGTTCAACAAGCTAGATGGTATAAGGCCCTGGCTCTCATTGGCATGAATAAACAATCTGAAGCACAGCCGCTTTTGAAAGAGATCGTTGCCAATGAAGCATATAATCATCAACAAGCAGCCGAGTTACTTACCATTAACTGGAAACGTTAGCTAATCTTCTTCTCACATAGAATAGCGCAATGCATATGCCCAATAATCCCACACCCAACCAGACATACCATGGATTCGATTGGGTATTCAACGGATAGATACTTCCGGTTAATTTAAAACTGCTCCAGTAGAAGGGGGGTAATTTGTCGGGAGTGGCCGAACTCAGGTAACTGAGTTTTGCTTGTTGCAAAGCAACATCTTTGGGCTGTCCTTCTTTTATCCCGGTTAAAAATTGTTGTGTAATAGCAGCAGAGGCTGCGTCATCTACCTTCCATAAGGTCGATAGCAGGGACGCACTTCGGGCATATTGGAAGGCTCTTTCCAGGCTAAGAATCCCTTCACCAGTAACCAACTTTCCCCGGGCGGTATTACAGGCACTCAATATGACCAATTGGCTTGGGATCTCCAATCCGTAGATCTCATAGGTGTGTAGCATTCCGTCCTCATTTACCGAGGAATTGAAATACAACTTTGAAAGTAATGGATGTTCGTCCTCAACCTCGCCGTGCATTGCCAAATGCAGGATACCCACATTCGCCGAGTTCGATTTAAACAGATCTTCGAATACATCTTTCCCAATCCAACTGTCACCACCGAAGAGTTTTGCTGCGAAACTTACTTCGGCAGTGTTGAAATCCAGGTTTTCCATTTGTTTTCCCTGGCCTGCATAGTTCTGCCCCTCATAATTGGGAGCAAATCCCATGTAACGTTCATTTTTGTGATTAAATTCATTCATCAACATAAAAATCGATGAAGAAGGACTGTAGGAAACGGCAAAGTCATTCAGTAAATAGGCCAGAACAGCATAGTTTCTTTTTGCGGGTCCCTGGGAAGAAAGCAATAACTCGAATGGGAGATAAGACAAAACTCCGTCAGGTACTATGGTGAGCCGATCGTAATCACTTTCACTTAATTCGGGACCTACAAGTACATCGTACAAATGGCCTGCTTTATCAGCAAAAGATTCATAGGTTTTTTGTGGGCTGAATTCGAATTTTGCTTTATCATTCACCAACTCATAAAGTGTAATAACATCTGCAGCAATCAGTTTGGCGTTTTCAATTTTTCGAACTTGGATCGAATTTGGTTCCAAATGAAACACAAAGATATTTTCGTCTCCCATGAAATACGAAAGTAGTGTTGAATTGGATTGACTTAATTCCTGCTGGATCTCTTCGGAAGTGATAATTTTCGGATCGAATTTAAGATCGTAATAGTTAGGATAGTCCTCTTTCATTTTCTGAAGGAAGATGGTGTATTCGTTTTGCGCAGATCGCAGATTTTGTCGGTATAGATCCAGGAGTTTGGTGCGAGCTTCTCCACATCTCTTTTCTTCGTTATTAATTTTACCCTGATATTCATTAATGCTATTTCTGAATTGTTTTTCTTGCTCGATGATTGCATTGGGAACACCTGAAAAAATACTTACTTCCTGGTCATAAAGAGAACTCAATAAGAGCAGTGCCTTGCTGCGTTCAGAAAAGTAAAAGGCCTTTTGCAGATAGGATGCTTCTTGTTTAGTCTCATAGAGCATCAAGGCTGTCTCAATGCTCATTTCAATGAGGTGTCTGGTGCTCGCTGTCCAGAA
>JABDNM010000044.1 GCA_013043825.1 Flavobacteriaceae bacterium | reverse complement strand
GTTCAAGTCCGTCCTGAACCGAAGTACTCATTCCCGCATTCGAAGTAGATGCTTCAACTTCTCCATTCGTGGTGTCGGCATCGGAAGATACTTCCACCGCACTTTCGATCACCCCATCGTGCAACGCCTGGTTCCAGGAACCGCCGTCGGTTAAAATGGTGGATGACCACATTTCTTTTAGATAATCATAATAGGAATCTCCCTGATCGGTCCATGCAACCAGACAATCCTGAAATTGTCGTGTGTTGAATAACGGACGAATGGTGGGCTGCATTAAACTGAATGAGCCTTTCTTGATTTGAGCATCACCCCAGGACTCCAAATAGTGAGGCGTGGCCGCAACCATTTGAGCTAAAGAGGCTGTCTCGTCTTCCTTCATAGCGAACGCCAGAGAAAGATCCAGATTTTTATATGCTTCCGCAAAGGCAGGGTTAGGGAACGAATAAACCGGATTCACACCCACGGTGATCAATCCTTTGACACTTCCGTTGATCACTCCGTTCATGACGTTGTTCACTTCGGCATTGCTTGCCATCGCAGTCATTTTTGGACGATCCGTATCCATTACAGCGCTTCCTTCATTACAATCGAGAGCCATTGTTTGTGCGGCTACATCCTGTAATCCAGTGATCACAACACCATTAGCACCCGCTTTCTTTAAATGCGCTTTTGCTTTCTGAACCTCAGCAGCGATGTGCTCAGGCAAACCTGAAGCCGTACCACCCGTGAGGGCCTTCAAAACCTCCATTTGCTGTTTGGCATTCGCAGGCACTCTTATGTCGGCATTTGCGCCAGACAACGTCATATTGGCCTCAAACTGAATATGCTTGGACATTTTTCCGTTCTTCGGAACACGTCCTTTTGCATAACCGGCTTCATAGCCACCGCCCTGCCAGTCGCCAAGGAAATCGGCTCCCACAGAAATGATCACTTCGGCTTTGGAGAAATCGTAATCGGCTAAAGCACGTGTGTTATATTTATTCTGAAAGGCATCCAATGCTTCCGAAGAAGAAACCGTATCATAAACTACATGTCGTACGTTTGGATATTTTGCCTGAAATTCGGAGATCAGTTTTGAAGTAGAAGGACTGGCGAATGTCTGGGTCAAAAGGACCACGTCACTACCGGCCATCGCCCCCATTTTTGAAACAAATTCACTTTCAAGGTCTTCCCATGAAGCATCGGCCTGACCCACTTTCGGTCCGGCCAATCGATAATTGTCGTACATCGACAATACCGAAGCATGCACTCTTGCATTTACACTTCCGCCATGTTTTGCGAGGTCGTTACGCTCAATTTTGATGGGTCTTCCCTCTCTGGTCTTGACCAGTACATTGGCAAAATCGAAACCATTGGCGATAGTAGTCGCATAGTAATTCGCAACTCCGGGTACGATCTCGTCCGGTGCAACAACGTAAGGAATGGATTTTATAACGGGTCCCTCGCATGCCGCCAAAGAAGCAGCTGCGGTAGTAAAACCAACATATTTTAAGAAATCGCGACGTGTTGTAGAAGAGGCTTCCAACGTTTCTTTGTCACCCAGGAACTCATCGGTTGGTATGGGCTCTACAAATTCGTTTTCACGAAGCGCTTCAACAATCGAGCTGTTTTCGTCCAGCTCTTCAACACTCTTCCAGTATTTCTTGTTTGATGCCATATTATTGTTTTCTGAAATAGTATTCAAATTCTAAATTAATAGTGACACTTGCCACATTCCAATCCGCCCAATTGGGCCGCCGTTAGTTTGTCCTTCCCATATTTCTTGGCAAGTTCGGCGTGGATCTTTTCGTAATATTCATTTCCTTCCATCTTCACATTCGTCTCCCGGTGACAATTGATACACCAGCCCATGGTAAGCGGTGAGTACTGACCAACGATCTCCATTTCTTCGATGGGACCGTGACAGGTCTGACACTCGATACCACCAACGGTAACATGCTGTGAGTGATTGAAATATGCAAAATCGGGTAAGTTGTGAATACGAATCCATTTCACCGGTTTCTCTTCTCCGGTATAGGCCTGGGCATCGTCATCCCATCCCACGGCAGCGTATAATTTCTTGATCTCAGCATTGTAATCCACACCGTATTCATCCAACCCTTCGGCCTGGGTAGTTTCGGCCACTTCGCTAATGCTTTTGTGGCAGTTCATACAAACGTTGAGGGAAGGAATCCCGGAGTGCTTGCTCTTTCTTGCCGAACTGTGACAGTAGTTACAGTCGATCTGGTTGGTACCCGCGTGAATTCGATGCGAGTAGTGGATAGGCTGCACCGGAGCATAACCCTGATCAACACCTACCTGCATCATCCAGCCATACATAAAGAATCCGGCCGAAAGCAGTAAGAAGATTGCCATGACCAGCATAAGGAATTGATTTTGGACCACCGCTTTCCAAACCGGTATGCCTGCTTCTTTTTTCTCCTCAACTTCAATTCCCTGCTTGCTGGCAAAGCTTCGAAGTGTTTTGTTGACAAGGAATAGTAAAACTACCAACATCAGGAAGATGAGGGAGAGTATTCCAAGAATAACATTTGTTGAGACCCCTCCTCCGGAATCTCCTCCGTCGGTTATTTCAGTTAATGCTTGAACCGGAATCTTCTTTGGAGTGTAGGTGTAGGCAATAATGTCGTCAATATCGGCATTTGTCAACTGAGGAAAAGCGGTCATAACCGAACCGTTATATTCCTCGAAGATAGCCACGGCCTGCGCATCACCTGCCTTCACCATTTCCTGACTGTTCTTGATCCAGCTATACAACCATTCTTGATCGTATTTGTCTCCTACTTCAAACAATGCCGGCCCCGTTCGCTTCTTGTACAACTGGTGACAGGACGCGCAATTGGCTTTAAACAATG
>JABDNM010000049.1 GCA_013043825.1 Flavobacteriaceae bacterium | reverse complement strand
ATTTTAGTCTGATTAAAAATACACTTTTGCTCCAAATCGATCTTCAAAAATATGCCGAGGCAGTTTCCCTAAGCGAAAATGCTTTGGGAACCTTTCCGGCACAAGCTTTGCTTTATTTGTTGAATGGTGTAGCCAACAACGAACTTAGCCAATGGGATGCGGCGATTGAAAGCCTGGAAATGGGGGTTGATTTTGTTCTGGAAGATCCAAAAATGGAGAAAGATTATTATTTGCAATTACAGATAGCCTACGGTAACAAAGGCAATTCAAAAAAGGCCGATGAGTTCGGAAAGAAAGCTGCTCAATTGAAAGAACCCAATTAAGATGCGATACACGAGTATCATACTTATTTTATTCATTACCTTTTTTGCGGCCTGTAAAGGGCCAAAGGCAGTAGTTGGCAGTAATACTGCGAATCCGGGCCTTGCAATTAAAAGCATTATTTCTGCACATAAGGCAGCTACTCCCAAGTTTAATACACTTTCCTCTCGAATTAAGGTTGCTTATGAAGATGAAAAGCAAAGACAAAGTATTACGGTAAGTCTGCGAATGGAACGTGATCAAAAGATTTGGGTCAAGGCCTCCATTTTGGGAATCACCCTGGCCAAGGCAATGATCACACGAGATAGGGTGAGTTATTATGAGACGCTCTCGAACACGTATTTCGATGGAGATTTTACGCTCCTTAGCAGGTGGCTAGGCACCGATCTGGATTTTGAAAAAGCCCAGGCCATTTTGCTTGGTCAGTCTATTTTTGGTTTGGAAAATGGGAAGTACAAGGCAACCGTATCGGAGAACCGGTATAAGCTGGAACCAAGCAGGCAACCACATAATTTTGTACATTCTCTTTTGCTGAACCCTGGAAATTTTAAAGTAGACTACGGAAGGGTATTACAACCCAACGAGAACCGGGAATTGACCATCGCTTATGGGGATTATCAGGAATTACAAGGTAGTTATTACCCTTCGGCCATAGAGATAAATTCCCTCGAAGGGAATAGTCGCACCCACATAGCCGTTAACTATAGAAAGATCGATTTGAATGTTTCGGTAAACTTCCCGTTTCAAATTCCGGAGGGATACAAAGAAATTGACCTGTCTGAATGAAAAGAATTGTCACCTACGTACTATTAATTGGTAGTCTTTTAATGTTCACAGACGGGTATGGCCAGTCCAAAAAGCAGCAGGAACTAGAGGCAAGGAGACAGGCCTTGCTACAGGAGATCGAACAGATAAACAGCCTGTTGTTTAAAACCCGTGGGGAGAAGAAATCGATTTTAGCCGAAGTTGAGGATCTGGACCAGCGAATCAACACCCGTAGGAACCTTATTCGGGTGACGAACCAACAAGCCAATTTACTTACCCGGGAGATCAATAGCAACCTGAGTACCATTGAACAATTGCGGAAAGAACTTACAACTTTAAAGGAAGACTATGCCGAAATGATCAGTAAATCGTACAAGAGTAAAAGTGATCAAAGCAGGATCATGTTCCTGTTCTCATCCGAAAATTTTCTCCAGGCGTACAAGCGTATACAATATATGAAGCAGTATACGCAACATCGAAAAAAGCAAGGGGAAAGTATACGGGCCAAAACCGGGGAACTGCAGGTTTTGAATGAAAACTTAATTCAGCAGAAGAAAGACAAGGATAAACTAATTGCTGAAAACAAAGCAGCCAAAAGAAGGCTGGATGATGAAAGGCGTAACCAGGAAGCCCTGGTAGCGAGTTTACGTAAGGATGAAGGGAAATTTGCGGGGCAAATTCGTGATAAGCAACGGGAGGCTAGCCGAATTGATAAGCAAATCGATGCCCTGATTAAAGCTGCAATCGCGGCAAATAATGCTACTGCGCCAAAATCCACCACGAGTACAGCATCAAAAAATACCTTCGTACTTACTCCGGAAGCTAAAGTTCTCGCAAAAAATTTCAAAAACAACAAAGGAAAACTTATATGGCCAGTGGAAAAGGGTCGGGTGTTGAATTCATACGGAACAAGACAACATCCTCAGTTTCCGAATGTAAAACAAACTTTCAATGGAGTAGAGATCATAACCGAACCCAATGCGAAGGCGCGTGCCGTATTTGATGGGGTAGTAGTACAGGTCCAGCAATTGAAAGGCGCCAATAAAGCGGTAATGATTAGGCATGGAGATTACCTCACTATCTACAACAATCTCGCTGCGGTATCGGTTAAAAAAGGGGATAAAGTTGCTACTAAACAGGAATTGGGAACAGTGTTCACGCATCCAAACACAGGGAGAGCGGTGCTTAAATTCTTCGTTTACCAGAACACTTCAAAGATGAATCCGGCAGATTGGGTTTATCGAATGTAACTATTCACTTACCTCGGAGTCCACACCGCTGTCCAACGCAATAGCGGTTGTTCTAATATGGTCGAACCCACCTCCTACGTCTACCAGATTATGTATTCCACGACTTTTTAAAATTGAGGCAGCAATCACCGAACGATATCCTCCGGCACAGTGAACATAGAAAGTATCGTTTTTAGGAAGCTCTGCCAGGTGATCATTTAAATAACTCAAGGGAGTTAAGTGGGCATCTTTCACATGCGAAATCCGGTATTCAGATTCTTTACGGACGTCGAAGACGGGAGTATTTTCATCTCGAGTTAGGATCGATTCGAGGGCTTTGGCCGAAACTGATTCTAGGGTATCAACTTCCTTGCCAGCCTGTTTCCATGCTTCAAAGCCACCTTTCAGGTATCCAAGGGTTTTGTCAAATCCAACACGGGATAGACGTGTCACCGCCTCTTCTTCTCTCCCCTGGGGACTTACCAATAAAATAGGCTGTTCCACGTCGGCAATAAGTGCTCCAACCCATGGTGCGAAATCGCCATCCAGTCCTATAAAGATGGAACGCGGGATATGTCCTTCAATGAAATCGTGTTGATGCCGAACATCAAGGATTACCGCTCCGGTTTCGTTGGCTGCTGCTTCGAAAGCATCACAAGATAATGCTTGCGTTCCACGCTGAATGATTTCCTGGATATCTTCATAGCCTTCACGGTTCATCTTAACGTTTAGCGGGAAATACGTTGGTGGCGGCAATAATCCTTCGGTGACTTCCTGTACAAACTCTTCTTTGGTCATATCTTCCCGAAGTGCATAGTTTACCAACTTCTGATTTCCCAAGGTATCCACCGTTTCTTTCATCATATGTTTTCCACAGGCCGAACCTGCACCATGTGCCGGATAAACAATAACGTGATCGGGCAAGGGCATAACTTTAGTTCGAAGACTGTCGTACAGTATCCCAGCTAATTCCTCCTGGCTAATGTGAGCTGCTTTCTGAGCCAGATCGGGCCTGCCTACATCTCCTAAGAACAGGGTATCACCTGTGAAGATCGCATGCTCTCTTCCTTCAGGATCCTTCAATAAATAACAGGTACTTTCCATCGTATGTCCCGGGGTGTGTAAAGCGGTAATGGTGATCTCCCCCAGCTGAAATACCTGACCATCCCGGGCGATAATTGCCTCAAACGAAGGATTTGCCGTAGGGCCATAGATAATTGGGGCCCCGGTTTCTTTGGATAGGGTTAAATGACCACTAACGAAATCGGCGTGAAAGTGAGTTTCGAAGATATATTTTATGCTGGCGTTGTCTAGTTGGGCTCTTTTGACATAGGGCTTTACTTCCCGTAAAGGATCTATTATGGCAACCTCGCCATTGCTTTCGATGTAGTAGGCTCCTTGTGCCAGGCAACCGGTATAAATTTGTTCAATGTACATGCTAGTTCTTTAATGTGAATTCCAGAATCGATATCATAGTTAATTCATCGGCACAAAGATATTAATAAAAAGGCCGTCTAAAAATTCTTTAGACGGCCTTACTATCGGTTATTTTAGAAAAGATCTCTACTTCACGATCAACTTTTTGGTTGTCGACTGTGTATCTGAACTGATACTCACAAAATAGATTCCTGTGTTGTAATTGGCAACATCAACTGTCGTCTGAGTTTCGGTAGTTGTCATTCGTTGGATCGTTTGACCCAAACTGTTTGTAACGACAATCTCAACTTCAGAATCGATGGAAGTACCTAAATTCACATAGAATGTAGTATCTGCCGGGTTCGGATAAAGGATGATGCTGTTGTCGAGATTCACATCTTCAATCCCTAATTCACAATCCAGCAAACCTCCAAGGTAAATTCTAGCTTCGGTGCGTTGTCCTGCCCATCCTTCAGTATCGTTTCGTGGAGAAACTGCATACCACATAGTTGCCTCATAATCTGCAATGGGCACGGTGATGGTGGTTTCGGTTGTATTACCAACTGCCTCCATGTATTTTTCACCAAGCAACCATAAATCGTAAGATTCTGCTTCGGCCATTGCAGCCCATGTAAAGGTTGCATCTGTCTCACACACTTGGATCACATTTGTAGAAGCTACGCGACTTGCTGTGATAGTAAATTGATCATCACTAGTATCTGAAAATGCTCCGCTGGTGACCCGCACAAGAGCCTCGCCCGTAAATACCGCGGGAAGATCCAATTCGTACATAAATGTAGTCGCTGGCACTGTTCCGGCAACGATCCAATTGGATCCACCGTCGATAGAGTACTCAACGTCGAATGGATCTACCGTATTAATGGCATCCCAATGAATGGTCAAGGGTTGGATAACCGGGTATAACAGTTCACCTCCGTTAGGATAGGTCACCGTTAAATTTTCCTGGATAAACTCATAAACAACCCAATATTCCTGTGGTCCCACAGCTATGTCAAATCCAGTGATTTCAACATCATAGGACCCGGGGGCGGGGCTGTCGATCAATACTTGCTCTACGTTGTTTAGGTGATCTGGACCATTTCCAGCAGGGGTATTCAGTAAGATTGGATCTGGCGTATGGTCAAGCAAATAAGGTAGATGGTCCACATTGGATGGATCATTTACTACCAGATCAATATCGTTCACAAGCGCAGGATTTGCACCTGGAGTTGCAGCCGGATCACTCCAATGTACCATAACGCGCATTTGGGTAGTTCCCGATGGAACCATGAGCGTATGAGTATTTGTAACTCCCTGAACGATATCATCTGAAAGATAACGTCCTTCTTCGATCAATATTCCTGCTCTGAGGCCGTTTACAATTCCCCATCCGAAACGGAAGTCAGGACCTACATTGCCAGCGTCATTGGCAGTATTTAAAAGTGCTGCTTTTATCAAGGCTCCCTTAGGAAGGGCTCCAGCATTAGCTTCGGCATATGCCTGATATAGTTGAGCAGAGATACCTGCGATCCCTGGTGCTGCTCCCGAAGTACCTCCAAAGGAGAAATATCCATGGTTAGGAGCTGTTGAAATTTGATTTTGGCCATTCGCAGAAATATCCGGTTTAATACGTCCATCATGCGCCGGTCCACGGCTACTAGAAGAAACCAGAGATCCATCGTAAAAGACATTGGCCGTCGCTATTACGTTCTTTCCTTGCTTATGTCCGCCGGTAATGTTCCCCCATTGGGATCCTGCACCATATCCACAGTTATTTCCATTAGAATTTCCAGCAGAAAAAATGTGCATGATCGTCTCTAATGTGTGCATTTGAGAATCGACAGTTACCGTTCCCCCAGTATAACCTGTGTTACATCCGTCACTATAGGAAGAATTGGTGACTTGTACGGTTCCATCGGTAATTAGGTCCACGGTAATGCCATCGAGGAATGAAGCGAAATAGTTATTTACATATAAATCGGCTCCAGCTGCCATTCCACGTCTGGTTGGGTTCTTGTTTCCTGAACCTGCCATGATCCCGGAAACTCCGTCGCCATGAGTTCCGGTCGTATCACCAGTTAAGTTTGTAAGTCGTCCTTCAAAATCCACGTGTGGACCTACAATTCCATCATCTCTACATAGTACCCCAATTCCTTCGCCGGTATAATTTCTACCTGCCCCATATTGAGTGTCCAAACCTGAAGCTCTGTGTAAGGCACGACCTCGGTCATCATCCTTAACAGGTGGTGGAGCTATTACTTCGATCCACTTTACGAATGGCATGTTGGCCAAATCTGACAAACAATTATTAGGGATGGACAACTCAAGATGATTCGAGTTATCATACGATTTCGTTAGAACAATTTGCTTAGATGCTAATTCATCAAGGACATAACTGCGATTCGCATTTTCGTGATGAATTAGAGTAACCAGGTAATTGTCACCGTTGATGGCCCAATCGCCAATGTCTCCATTTTTAAGGGCTGTTGACATTTTAAACCGTGCTTCCACAGGGATGATGGCGCGAACGCCACTGTCTGCCAAATATTGAATGGAAGTGTTTTCCGGGAAGTAGAATAGATAAGTGTGGTAAGGTATATAATTCAGTAATTGTAATCCATTATTCCTGAATGCATCCTGAATATTTTGAGTAGGGGTTTCATAAAACTGAACCCATCCGTAATACCCATTGCCCAGTCTTGCCGAATCTGGCATCTGACTCCATTCGAAAGTATCGATGTTCTCTTGAATTTCGATTCTTTCATCCTGGAATTGGATCACGTATGGATCCTGTGCATTGGAATAACTAAAACATAAAGAAATGGCCAAAAAGCCAAGTAGAAAGTTTTTCCAATTTGAAAATAGTGTAGTCTTTTTCATGTTGGTTTTTATTTTTGGTGAATGATACCTTGAGCTATTTATTACTAAGGAGACCAAATATATTTAATTAGGCACGAAAAACCATGAAATTCAGGGGAAAAACAGCACTTTTTAACAGAATATCATCCTAGTTGTTCAATAGAGTATTATTCTGTTTAACAATGAATTGAATAAGGCTAGACATCGAATAAAGCCTTCAATTCGGTAGCTTGTGCAGGCTCCATTTTTCCTGCCAGGACCAAACTCAATTGCCTCCTTCTTAGTGCCGCCTCAAATCGCTCCTGTTCCTGTGGAGTTTCAGGAATTAATTCAGGTACCGGTACCGGACTTCCCATCTCGTCCACCGCAACAAAGGTGTAGATCCCTTCGTTCGCTTTACTGCGCAGACCACTCTCTCTGTCCTCCAGCCAAACATCCATAAACACCTCCATAGAACTTCGGAAAGCCCTGGAAACATTAGCTTCAACAGTCACAACACTTCCCAACGGGATCATTTTATTGAAAGCCACGTGATTCACCGAGGCGGTCATCACGATCCTCCTGCTATGCCGACGAGCAGCGATACTCGCGGCTCGATCCATTCGCGCCAAAAGTTCTCCTCCGAACATATTTCCAATAGGATTGGTTTCACTGGGCAATACCAAATCTGTGATCACCGTTCGCGATTCTTTGGGAGTCTTGGTTTCCATAAAAAAATTTTCGGTAAAGGTATTAATTCCGTCTTGGAGAATGGAACTATTGGAATGATAAAAAGTTAAACAGAATATTAATCGTTCAGGTCCTGAACGAGCAACCAGGCATCTTTGTTCTCCGTATTCTTGATCGTACGAAGTTGACGAAGTGCCTCCAACCTATCCTGGTGGGAGCTATAAACCACCTGATGCAACCCATATCGATTCTTGCCAATGTATTTGGCAGCAAAGCCCTTTTCGGTTAACTGGCCAATCTTCCTCTGGGCATTGGCCTCGATGCGAAAAGCACCGGCAACAATATGGTACTTCCCGGTTTCCCTTGCGATGTTAATATTGAGGGTTGGTAATGGATTTTCGATGATAAAGGTAGCAGCCTGTATCTTGTTTTCCAATTGTACATCTGCCTTCTGTTTTTCGGCAAAGTTGTGTTTTTCCACTTCTCCTTCGTAGATCTTCAGCCCACTAAAACCTCCCAGAACGATGGCAACAAGTCCAATGGCCGCATAACGCATGAAGGGGTATGCGATTTTCTTTTTCTCCTTGTGAAGCTCGACAGTGTTTGTCTGAACTATTTCTGATTCCTGAACACGCGAGATCGCCGGAGATACAAAAGTGGAGAGACCAAAGGAGGCCGGATTGAAGTTTTCAACTTCAGAAGGAACAAACTGAACCATGTTCTCTTCATTCAGAAAAAAGTCACCTACATTGCGAAGTGTAATCCTTTTTCCTTCGGAGAGTTCCAGCGAAAGCTTCCCTGTAAAGTTTCGAATCTTCTGCAAGGCAAGCTCATAACTGCACTGCTCGACAGAAGCCACATAATTGGCCAAAATTCCATCGTTGGTTTGTAGCTGTCGGTTAAAAGACAGTGTTTTCGTAGGTGGATAAAAAGTATGAGAAGCATCATCGATACTTGCAGATCGGTACTGGGTAAGGAAGGCCCCGAATCCAGGAATAATCACACACTCGTAGCGGTATAATAGATCTTTGATGTAAGTGGCCAGATGCATTAAAACAAACTTAATTTATTTTGAAACAGCATTCAACAGATGTGGAGGTAATTTATTAACAACCTAAAATGTTGTAGATTTATAAACACTTCTCCCCGATTATACACTCAATATGTTATCGAATAATGAATTGCTGCATGTGCTAGCGTTGCAGCGTGTACCAAACCTGGGAGATTCATCGGCGAAAAAATTAATCCACGTAGTGGGATCTGCAGAAGGGGTTTTCAATGAACGAAAATCCAATCTACTTCGAATCGAAGGAATTGGCTCATGGAAATTACAAGACCTGGACCTCAAACCGCTACTCCCGCAGGTCGAAGAGGAACTTAAATTTATTCAGGATCAGGAAATAGCTTGGTCATACTTTCTGGATAAGGATTACCCAGAATTGCTAAAACATTGTCTGGATGGTCCCATTTTGTTCTTTAGAAAAGGGAACATCGACCTGGTTGGGAAACGTGTGATCAGCATTGTTGGGACGCGCCGGCTCACGACGGCCGGAATGCAATTCTGTGAACAACTCGTGGAAGAACTTAAACCGTTCAATCCGGTTATCGTTTCCGGGTTTGCACATGGCGCAGACATCTGCGCCCAGAAGGCGGCCATTAGGAATGGACTGCAAACCATTGGTTGTTTGGCCCATGGACTGAACCAGATCTATCCTCGCGAACATGAAAAATACATTGGGCCGGTTGTGCAAAATGGGGGCTTCATCACCGAATTTTGGAGTGACGATCCTTTCGAACGAACGAACTTTTTAAAGCGCAACCGAATTATTGCCGGATTGAGTGAAGCTACTATCGTGATCGAGTCGGCCGCCAAAGGCGGAAGTCTTGTCACCGCCGATATTGCCAATTCTTATAACCGGGAGGTCTTCGCGGTTCCCGGGAGGCCTTCCAATAAACAAAGCAGGGGCTGTAACGACTTGATAAAAAACCACAAGGCCTGCTTGTTACAATCTGCGGATGATCTGGTTTTTCAATTAGGTTGGGAGCAGGAGAATGCCCCGCTTGCCAATAGACAAACGGAACTTTTTGTAACCCTTTCAGAAGAAGAAAAAACAATTTGGAAATTCCTGGAGTCGCGAGAATTAGAACAGCTGGATCAAATTGCTTTGGAATGCAAATTACCCACCTTCAAAGTTGCTTCTTTGCTGTTGAGTCTGGAAATAAAAGGCTATGTACGACCTTTACCTGGCAAGCTGTTTCAACTGGTCTAGTACCCAACACAGTCGCGAACTCTCCTAAGTACGTCATTGGCTACAACGGAGGCCTTGTTGGCACCAAGTTTAAGTGCGTTGTCCACCTCTTCCAGGTGGCTCATGTAGTGGTCGTAGCGTTGACGTTGGTCTAAGAATCGCTCGAGGATCAATTCGTATAACGCCTGTTTTGCGTGCCCATATCCATAACCTCCTTTAAGATAGTTCTCCCGCATCTCTTCTGTTTGATGTGGACTTGCCAATAGCCGGTAAAGCGAAAAGACATTGCAAGTTTCGGGATCTTTGGGGTCCTCCAGCGGTGTACTGTCAGTTTGAATGGTCATCACCTGCTTTCTAAGTTTTTTATCCGGCAGAAAGATATCGATGATATTGTCTTTAGACTTGCTCATTTTCTCCCCATCCGTACCGGGGATCAACATGGTTTCTTTCTGAATTCGGGCTTCGGGCAGCACGAAAACTTCTTTGCCCATTTTGGCATGTAATCGGGCCGCGACATCCCGGGTCATTTCCAGGTGTTGTGCCTGGTCCTTCCCAACCGGAACGATGTTAGCATCGTATAACAAGATATCTGCTGCCATTAACATGGGGTACGCAAAAAGCCCTGCATTGACATCTTCCAGTCGATCGGCTTTGTCCTTGAAACTATGTGCCAAGGTTAGTCGTTGATATGGAAAGAAGCAGCTGAGGTACCAGGATAATTCGGTTACTTGAGGTACGTCGCTCTGACGGTAAAACACCGTTTTTTCAATGTCCA
>JABDNM010000036.1 GCA_013043825.1 Flavobacteriaceae bacterium | reverse complement strand
AAACGGCTGATATGAATTTTTCGATTTTAGACAGGAAGCAGCAGATTGAAGTATTAAAAGAGGTGAAGTTCGACCTCGTTATTATTGGGGGAGGAGTGACGGGTTCGGGAATTGCCTTGGATGCGGCATCAAGAGGATTAAAAACCTGTTTGATAGAAAAGAACGATTTCGCATCAGGCACCAGTAACAAGTCAACCAAATTAATTCACGGGGGATTGCGCTACCTGAAACAGTTGGAAATTGGGTTGGTCAAGGAATCGGGCACCGAACGTGCCATTGTTCATAAACTGGCTCCACATTTGGTCGTACCCGAAAAAATGCTACTCCCCTTGATCGAAGGTGGAACTTATGGTAAAATGCTTACTTCCATCGGTTTAAAGATTTATGATATACTGGCCAATGTGGAGGGTGAGGACAAGCGTAAAATGCTTAGTAAGGAGGAGACGCTAAAAAAAGAACCCCTGTTGGATGAAGACAGAATTTTAGGTGGTGGGTACTATGCAGAATATCGCACCGACGATGCGAGGCTCACCATCGAACTTTTAAAAAAATCCTCTGAACTGGGAGCGATCGTAAGTAACTACTGCGAGATGGTAAGGTTCAATTATAACAATGAACAGAAGATCAAGAGTGTTCATTGTATTGACAAGAATTCGGGAGAGGCCTTTGATATTCGAGCTCGAAATTTTGTCTCGGCTGCCGGACCCTGGGTGGATCTTTTACGGAAAAAGGATGCTTCCATGAACAAAAAGCACTTACATCTAACCAAGGGAGTGCATCTGGTATTCCCTTCAGAAAAACTACCCATTAAACAAAGTGTTTATTTCGATGTTCCAGATGGGAGAATGATCTTTGCGATCCCAAGGGGGCGCGTAACCTACGTGGGTACAACAGACACCAATTATTCCGGGAACCTGGAACGAGTGGTTGCCACCAAAATGGATGCCGAATACCTGCTGAATGCAGTAAATAATATGTTCCCATCTGTTGACCTTAAAGTTGAAGATATTGAATCGAATTGGGCCGGACTAAGACCGCTTATCCATGAAGACGACAAGGATCCTTCCGAATTGTCCCGGAAAGACGAAATCTTCATATCAGAGACCGGACTTATCTCCATAGCGGGGGGTAAATTGACTGGTTATCGCAGAATGGCTCAACGGGTGATCGAGTCGGTATTGAAAACCATGCCGGCCAAGCGCAGGGGAAAGTTTAATAAGTCCAAAACTCAAAAAATAAGCCTGGTCTCCCCAACCTTCGAGTCGAAAAAGGAAGTGAAGGCTTATCAAGATAAATTGGAGGGCAAGTTGGATTATTTGGGTGCTGACAAATCCTACTACGCCTGGTACCTGATCTCGACCTACGGAAGACAGGCCAAAAAGATCATTGCTATTGCATCAGATTTCGAAAATGAAAATGCAAAAGAACGATTGATCCGGGCCGAACTATGGTATAGTATTCATCATGAAATGGTGAATAGTTTGACAGATTTCTTTGTGCGACGTACGGGAAGTTTGTATTTCAATATTGAGAATGTCAGACAATATTCGGCGTTGGTCCTTAACGATTTCATCGACTACCTGGGGTGGGATTCTAAACGAGTGCAAGAGGAAAAGGATTTACTGGAACAATTGATCCAGGATGCCACTACCTTCTACGACTCTGAATTTGAAGCATAAATGGATTACTTTTTACAAGATTTCATAGCAAACCAATCATCTGCGCAACTTTAATACGATTTGGCTTTTTTACTAAGCGTATTTATGGCACCTACAACCGGATAGCCAAGATCGTTCAGTTTTTTATAAACCTTTTCCAGAACGATTTCGTTGTCGTACTTGAATCGTACTTCAGATAACTCTACGACCACCTGAACATGATCCACCCCTTCTATTTTGGATAATTGCTGAAGTATTATTTCTTCGCAACCACCGTATTTTAAATTTTGGATTTGAATTGTGGTATTCATAGCTTGTTATTTAGGCAAAAAATACTAAAGAATGACAGTAAAGTCAATGACAACGGTCAGTTAGTAGTGAAGACAAAGATGATGGATGTCATTTTAATCCTACACGGTCGCTTCTATATTTGATTCCTTGACGATCTGTACATGGCCACATCGCTAAATCTTATCAGCCGAACAATAACTTTCTTTGAGGAGATCGGGGATATTACCCTTTTCGCTATTCGATATTTCAGGGCAATTTTAATGCCTCCTTTCGAATTTAAAGAGCTGCTTCGTCAATGCTATATCTTAGGCTACCGATCCATACTCCTGGTAGGGGTTACGGGTTTTATACTGGGACTGGTCTTTACATTACAATCCAGGCCAACCTTGATGGAATTTGGTGCTGAGTCCTGGATGCCTTCCATGGTTAGTATTTCAATTGTTCGAGAAATTGGGCCGGTGATCACAGCCCTAATTTGCGCCGGTAAAATAGGTTCAGGAATTGGGGCAGAACTAGGCTCTATGCGTGTAACAGAGCAGATAGATGCTATGGAAGTCTCAGGGACGAACCCGTTCAAGTATTTGGTCGTAACGCGAATTACAGCCGCAACACTCATGTTGCCTCTGCTTATTGTTTTTGGAGATGCCATTGCCCTGTTTGGTTCTGCGCTGGTCGAAAATCTTAAGGGAGGTGTTTCATTCACTCTTTATTTCAACAAAGTCTTTGAAGCACTTTCATTTAGTGATGTAATACCTGCTACCATAAAGTCGTTCTTTTTTGGCTTTGCTATCGGACTTGTGGGTTGCTACAAGGGTTATTATTGTAAAAAAGGTACAGCTGGAGTGGGGGAAGCTTCAAATATGGCCGTGGTATATACATCAATGCTGCTGTTTGTAATCGATTTCATCGCAGTATTTGTGACCGACATTTTTTTTGAAGTATGAACAAGTACCCGTCAAATAATAAACCCATATTGGAGATCAAAAATCTGAAAAAGAGTTTTGGGAATAACCATGTGCTCAAGGGATTCAACTTAAAATTGTTTGAAGGTGAAAATTTGGTGGTCATGGGTAAATCCGGATCGGGGAAGTCGGTGATGATAAAATGCCTGGTCGGACTAATGGAAGCCGATAGCGGTGTGATACGCATCAAGGAAAACGATATTACCGTATTAGGGCAGGCCGAATTGGACCTGCTGCGTACCGAAATTGGCTTTCTATTCCAGGGAAGTGCCCTGTATGATTCCATGACCGTTCGGGAGAACCTGGAATTTCCACTAAGACGTCACAAAAAAAAGTTGAAGATGGAGGAGGATACAGATACTCTGGTAGTTGAAGCGCTCGACAATGTGGGCTTGAAGGAGGCCATCGATCTCATGCCTGTGGAATTATCAGGTGGGATGAAACGCCGAGTTGCATTGGCGAGGGCCTTGATACTTAAACCAACGATCATCCTGTATGATGAACCAACCACAGGACTCGACCCCATAACAGCCAAGGAGATCATACAATTAATGCGAGGAATTCAGGAGAAATATGGAACTTCCTCCTTAATTATCACACACGATGTGGATTGCGCACGTGTTATATCCAACAGGATCATACTTTTGGTGGACGGTATTAATTATGCCGAAGGGAGTTATGAAGAGCTTATTCGCTCTGAAGATGTAAATGTAAAAGCCTTTTTTAAACAATAAATAATAGAACCATGAGTAAAGCGGCAAACCAAAAATTGAAATTAGGCATTTTTGTAATGCTAAGTACCCTTTTGCTGGTATCGGCCTTGTACTTCATTGGAAACCGGCAGAATCTGTTCGGAAAAAACATAAAATTACACGCTTTGTTCTATAATGTCAACGGACTCCAATTGGGAAACAATGTTCGCTTTTCCGGAATTGATGTAGGGACCGTAAGTAAGATTGCTATGAACAACGATACCGTAATTCGAGTTGAAATGTCGATTCGGGAGTCTATTCAAACTCATATCAAAAAAAATGCAGTAGCGACCATTGGATCGGATGGTTTGGTTGGAAATATGATCATAAATATCTTACCACGAGAAGGTATTACAATGCCAGTGGTTTCAGGTGATACCATAGAAACCTACAGTCGAATTGGCACCGATGACCTGCTTACTACGCTGAATGTAACCAACGAAAATGCTGCACTACTCACTGCCGATCTTTTAAAGATCACGACCGAGATCGTTGAGGGCAAAGGGACACTGGGGATGCTTATCACAGATTCCCTTTTGGCCGACGATCTTAGACAAACCATTGTTCAGCTGAAGCGCTCTAGCGTAGCTGCGAACCAAACACTTGCCGAGCTAAATGCCTACTTCAAGGAAGTTAGGCAAAGTGAAAGCGTGGCTAATCTATTGTTAACCGACAGCGTTTCAGGAGAAAAAATGAAACGCATTGTTTCAAACCTGGAATTCTCCAGCGATGAAATGGTTGAAATAACGGCAGGAATGTCGCAAGTAATCGATGATATTAAAGAAAGTGACGGAGCACTGAACTATCTCACCAATGATAAAGATCTGGTAAGAAATATAGATTCTACCATGATAAATATTAAGGAAAGTACTCGCCGATTTAATGAGAACATGGAGGCACTTAAACAGAATTTTCTATTTCGGGGTTACTTTAGAAAATTGGAACGACAGCAGAAACGCGATGAAAAAAAACAAACGCGAGAGGATCGGAATTGACAACAGACTGGAACTATTGGCTGCCTTCTTTCTGCTAATTGTGGCCATCCCTGCCTTGATCTATGGCTGGAATTTCATGAAAGATCCTACAGGTGAAGGACTTGGTTTTAACACAGAGCTATTAGCTTCCACCCCCTTCGATGATTTCTTCATTCCAGGCGTTGTTCTGTTTATCGCAATAGGTGTGCTCAATATGGTCGCTATAAGTTCAATCTTATTCTATCTAAAAAATGCCGGTTGGCATACACTTTTTCAAGGTCTCATGCTAATAGGTTGGCTATCGGTTCAGATTCTCTATGGTATTCGTGCCGAAAACATCCAGTCGCCGTTTTATGTATTTGGGGCGATGTTGGTGGTAACAGGGATTCTGATGAATGTGAAGGGAAGGCGATTTAGAAATAATCGTTGATGGAATTCCGACC
Organism: Flavobacteriaceae bacterium; assembly: GCA_013043825.1. Lineage (GTDB taxonomy): Bacteria > Bacteroidota > Bacteroidia > Flavobacteriales > Flavobacteriaceae > Aureisphaera. The sequence goes on along the minus strand of JABDNM010000036.1, from coordinate 2,861 downwards.
AAATAACGGAGTTCTTTCTCTTTCTCTATGGAACGGTCAAAAACAAATCTACCGAGGATCAAGGTGGATATCGTCAGAAACAGCAAAATTCCTATAATTACAAGCATCATTTCGACAATAGATATCCTTGTTTAAACCACGATTCTTCCATCGCTCATTTGTATGATCCGGTCGGTTTGTTCTGCAAAATCCATGTCATGCGTTACTATTAGTAACGATAGTCCTTGTTCGTCGCTGAGTTGTTTGAATATCTGAAAGACATTATCTGCATTGTAGCTATCCAAATTCCCTGTGGGTTCATCACCCATTAAAATTGCGGGGTCATTTATTAGAGCACGGGCAATAGCGACCCGTTGTTTTTCTCCACCGGAAATGCGAGAGGCCCGCTTTTTTGCAAGTTGGTCTATTTCCAGCAGGCGTAGTTTTTCCATGGCATCCGCCTCGATTTCTTCAAAACTCTTCTTTCCCAATTTCTTAGCTGGGAGCATTACATTTTCCAGCACCGAGAATTCGGAAAGTAGATAGTGAAACTGAAATACGAAGCCAATATCCCTGTTCCGGACGTGAGATAAGCGCTCATGGGCTTGTCCGGTGACCAATTCATTATTTAAGTACAATTCGCCTTTATAGGCTGTGTCCATGGTAGATAAAATATAAAGCAATGTTGACTTTCCGCATCCCGACTTCCCCATGATAGAAACAAATTCTCCCTTTTGAATCGAAAAGCTGATATCTTTCAACACATGAAACCTAACGGGCTTTTCAAAGTACTTGTCGATATGTTTAGCTTGTAAGACGGTCTCCATACTCTAAATTATTGTCCGCGGATAATTCGTACGGGGTCAATGCGCTTTGCCTTGCGTGAAGGCAGATAACCGGCAAAGAATGTAGATAATATAGCGAAGGTGATCCCAATTAAATAAAATAGCGGATTGTGGTTCACAGGATAGGTAGTGACGGTAGGAAGCGCTTCAGTATCGAAAGCGGTTTGATCTATAACATGTGAGAGGCCAAATCCTAATAGCAATCCCAATACTCCTCCAACAATACCAATTATCATTGCCTGGCTCATAAAAATAAGTTGAACGTCTTTTCCCGAAAACCCGGTGGCCTTTAAAATAGCGATGTCGTTCATCTTTTCATAGATCAACATGTTCAGGATATTATAGATCCCAAATCCAGCAACGATGAGTAAGGTGATTGAAACCGCATAAGTAATGAGATTTCTTATGGTTGTTCCGGTCTCGAACTGGGCATTTGCAGTTTTTATATCCACTGCCTTGAGATCGAATTGTCGCTCGATGCGAGCAGCCAAGGAGACGGCATTTTCAATATCGAATAGTTTAATATTGATATCGGTGATGTAATTCTCTGCTTCTCCGAGGATACGTTGAGCAGTTTTAATATTTACAAAGCTCTGGATGTTATCCAGATCGGCTATGCCACTTTGAAACAGTCCAACAATTTTCAGCGGAAAGATCCCGCCTTCGATCGTTCGTACTTGCAACCGGTCTCCAACTTTCAAAGACATCTTATCGGCTACACCGGATCCAAGCAGGATTCCGTTCGTGTTGTTTTCCAGATCAACCGCAGATCCCTGAACGATGTAATCTTTAAAATTAAAAAGTCGTACCTCCTCCATAACATCGATCCCCGTGATGTTGCCTCCAAGTTCGATGGTACCCGCTACATAGAATGCTTGTGCTTTTATCTGCGGAATTGCCCCTCGAATCAAGGGGTCATCGTTGAGTTGATCCAAAATGGGCCGCGCATTATGAATTCGTTGCTGGGTGAGTTTCGGTTTTATTGAATGAACCACGTTGAACGTATTGCTGAATTCTGCATAAAGATCTACAGGTTGCACCTGGGACGGCTCAATTTCACTGAAGACATGTACATGAGGCGTCTGATTCAATACGAGGTCATCCAGCATCTTATTCAAACCGGTCATAAAACATACCAGGGTAATGTAGGCGCCTATACCAAACGTGACTCCAAGGGCGGCAGTCGTGGTCTGCTTCAGTTTGGTTAGCAGATGCGTTTTGGCGATACTTAGTATAACCCCCCAGTTGATCATTCTTCCGGTCTTTCAATCCAGGTTCCCTCTTCCAGATCGGTTATTATTTCAATGCTATCCAGGTTCTGAAGTCCGGTTCGAACTTCAACCTTTCCCTCCCCGGTAAGAACCCATTGCCCATCGACCAGATAGTCCTTGGGAATCACCATAACATGCTCCCGGGTTGCAATAACGATGTTGGCTTCACCAGATAATCCGGGATATAGCTTTGTAGGAGGAGCGTCGAAGCGGGCTTCCACCAAGAAGGTCTGGTTTCGTTCGTCTTTCCTTGGATATATCTTGGAAACTCTTCCCGAGAAAACCTGTCCGTTGTAAGCATCCAGTACAACGATCACCTGTTGTCCGGTCTCAATCTTCACGATGTCAACTTCGTCAACCAGCATTTCTATAACAAATCTAGATCCACTACCCACCAGGGCCAGTGGCTCTAAGGTAGTTACTGCCTCACCCGGTTCCTTGAATAGTGCGTAGACCGTACCATGCATTTTGCTCTTAACCGTAAAGTCGCGCGTAGTGGTAAGTGAAGTTTGATAGTTGTTTCGGGCTTGCTGCAACTGCGTTTGAAGTTCGCTCTGGGTTCGATGGTATTTATCGTTCAATAAGGAAAGTGCGTTTCTCGATAATTGGTAATTCAGCTTTTTTGAATCATAGGCTTGTTTTGAGCCAATTTCTTGATCCCAGAGATTTTTCTGCCGATAATAATTGACCGAATCATCACTTAATTTGAGTCTTGCTGCTAAAATTTCATCCTCAATGCTCCCCAGAACGGCCGCACTTCCACTCA
>JABDNM010000035.1 GCA_013043825.1 Flavobacteriaceae bacterium | reverse complement strand
AACCTGGTCGATGGCACTGTGGAAGCAAAACTTGATGTAGTAGTGGGAAGGATATTGGCAGATGAGGTTCCGCTTGCCAATACGTTGGTTGATAAAATAATCGCGTATTCCGATAAGGCATCCTACGGAAACTGGAGAAACAGTTTCGTACTTATCTCGGACGATGTTGACGAGGTCTACGAATACAGGTCTTTGGAGGTCACGCTCGATTCGATCGGGGACCGCGTGACTGCGGAGAAACCTTATATCAATGTCAAGAAGATACATTCCGATGCCTTTCGGCAGGAAACCTCGGCGGGAGGGAATAGATACCCCGAAGTGAATGAGGCGATCATTAATTCGATCGAGGTGGGGACGCTTATCGTAAATTATTTTGGCCATGGAGGGGAAGATGGACTTGCGAAAGAATTCATTTTTACAAAGACCGACGGACAAAACCTTCAGAATAGAAACAGATTCCCCTGTATCGTTACGGTCACCTGCGAATTTACCAAGTTTGATAACCCTTTACGAGAGACCGGCGGGGAACTGACATACTGGAATCGGGACGGAGGGGCCATTTCGCTTATAACCACAACCCGGTCCATAGGTGTTCAACTGGGTGTTTCCTTTAACTTATTATTGGCCGAGGAGCTTTTCGGGTTTGGACTCAATGTTCCGGCAACCCCTGCTGAAGCACTTGCGGAAACTAAGAACCAAATTTCCGACGATGGCCGACGCGTTATCTTCTATGTAGGAGATCCTGCAATGCCCCTTGCCTTTCCAAGGCAGAGTGCACGAATTACGACCCTGAATGATGTGCCGATCGGGCAAGCCACAGATACGCTAAAAGCCTTGAGCCGGGTAAAGTTTGGAGGGGAGGTGGTCGATGCTGCCGGCAATGTTCTCAACAACTACAACGGGGTTTTGGAAGCGAAAGTCTTCGATAAAGACCTGCAGCGGCAAACGCTTGCCAACGATGGAGTTCGGGATAGTGATGGAAATTTGTTGATCATGGAATTCAAGACCTTAGGAGAGGTGATCTTCAACGGGCAGGCTACAATACGAAACGGGACCTTCGAGTTTGAGTTTGTCGTTCCTAAGGACATTCAGATACCGGTGGGTAATGGAAAAGTGAGTCTTTATGCTGAAAAAGATGCGGCCTTGGAAGATCAAACAGGTTATAACCTCGACATTTTGGTAGGTGGCCTAAATGAAAACGCACCTGAAGACAATACCGGACCTACCATACAATTGTTTATGAATGACGAATCCTTTGTCTCGGGAGGAATTACAAACGATTCGCCGTTTCTCATCGCCAAGCTGGAGGATGAGAACGGGATCAATACCGCAAGTGGTATAGGCCATGATCTTATCGCAATACTCGATGGCGATGAGGCCAATCCCATCGTTTTAAACGAATATTACCAGGCCGATGTGGACGATTTCACCAAAGGAATGGCCAATTATAAGCTGCGAAACCTCGAAGAGGGATTACATACGCTAACCCTCAAAGCCTGGGACGTTTACAATAATTCGGCCACCGGAGAGATACAGTTTGTTGTCTTTGGAGATGATAAACTCGAGATACAACGAGTTCTCAATTACCCTAACCCGTTTGTAGATTACACCGAATTCTGGTTCGAGCACAATCGGCCCACCGAACCACTCGAGATTCAGGTGCAGGTTTTTACCGTCACCGGCAAGGTTGTCCGAACCATGAACAGAACCATAATGACAGACGGAGGTCAATCCCGAGATATCGTCTGGGATGGAAGGGATGATTTCGGCGAAAGAATAGGAAAAGGCGTGTATGTATACAAGCTTACAGTGAAATCTACGTTAACTAACCAGCAAGTTGAAAAATTTGAAAAACTGGTAATCCTTTAAAAATTAAAAGTATATTTGTCCAAAATTTAACACCAAATGAAGAAAATTTTTATTCCAATTTTACTGGCTTTAGTATGCGTTAAAGCCAATGCTCAAGAATCAAACAGAGTAATTACGACCGGTGTCCCATTTTTACTAATTGCTGCCGATGCCCGCTCAGGTGGGATGGGTGATATAGGTGTTGCAACCTCAGCCGATGCCTTTTCTCAACAATGGAATCCAGCAAAATATGCCTTCGCTATCTCAAAGCAAGGAGTGGGGATCACCTATACTCCTTACTTGAGTAACTTGGTAAATGATATTTTCTTAGGAAATCTAACCTATTACAACCGTATCAACGAGCGTAGCGCGGTAGCTGCAAGTTTTCGTTACTTCAGTCTTGGGGATATCGAATTGAGAGATACCTTCGATCAGGAACCGTTGATTCAAAGCCCCAACGAATTTACTTTCGACGTTTCCTACGCCTTGCGTTTGAGCGATCGTTTTTCAATGGCGGTTGCAGGTCGTTACCTTCGTTCCGATCTTAAGATACAAGCCTCTAACGAAGATGCTTCGGCAGCCGGATCTTTCGCGGTCGACGTAGCAGGATATTACCAAAGTGAGGAAATAGCCTACAACGACTTTGACGGTCGCTGGAGAATAGGTTTTAATGTTTCAAATGTTGGGCCAAAGATCAAGTACGATGAAGTTGGACAAGAGAACTTCCTGCCCACCAATCTTGGAGTTGGTGGTGGATTCGATTTTATACTTGACCAATATAATAAGGT
>JABDNM010000033.1 GCA_013043825.1 Flavobacteriaceae bacterium | reverse complement strand
CAGCAGTTCTGATAAAAAATGCGGTCAATATTCCCGTCATAGTCGTCGGTGGGATAAACAACATCGACGATATTGATGATATTATCGTAAATCAGAAATTAGATTTTGTTTCAATGAGTCGTCCCTTTATTATCGAACCAAATATTGTGAAAAAATTCCAGGAAGGAACTCAAACCAAATCAAAATGCATCATGTGTAATTATTGCGCAATCATAGGAGAACGAAAACCGTTGAACTGCCATTATGGGAAATTGGTGTAACAACAGATTTCATCTGCCATATTATATAGATGGAAGTTTTTTATATTGGTAGAAACTTCAGTCGGCTTTTTAATGAAATTGAAAGCAAGTTTGCTTGAGTTAATATATTCTTTACGCTTTTTCTGATTTCTGCCATAATCTTTTAGTTAAATGGGCATACCTATTTTATTTGATTTTAACAAATTTACAATCTGTATCCAATTTCGAGGTTTCCTTTCCTGCAATAAATTGAACAAGTTATCTATTAGAGATTATGGAAAATCAAGCCATGAAAAATTTAATGCAACCTGAGAACGAAGCAGAAGCAAATGTAATCAAGTCGGTTTTAGAGGACCATGGAATATACGCCGAAATAAAATCATTTCATGATACCGCCTATGATGGCCTGTTCCAATCTCAATATGGTTGGGGCGTCATTCGTGTTTCTGAAACAGACTTTGACCAGGCAGAGAGAATCATTGAAGAATGGAAAAATGCATCCCCAGGAGAACTCCCATGGAAAAACAAGGAAACTAATGCCTGAACGTAATATGTAGAGAGGAGGTATAATGGATCGCAGAGAATTTTTAAGCCATTGTGTGAAAACCGGAATGACTATCGGTTTTGGCAGTTTAGCCTCTTGCGTAACCACCAACAGGACATTACCAACGGCTCCAGCGCACGCTATTACCCAGCAAGGAGTTAAACCTGCAAGAATTGATGCACACGGTCATACTGTTCGTGGTCTGACTCCGGACAAAGCGATCTCTCTGATGGATAAGGCGGGCATCAGTCACATGGTCTTGATGGCCAGGGGGCGGAACGATGCGTTAACCACTAAAATATACAAACAAGATCCGCAGAGGATTTTACCATTCGTAAGCACCATGTATCCTGGTTGGCATAGGCAAGATTGGCGGGTGCTTTCCCGTACCGAAAGAAAGCTCAGTACTGGAATTTTCAAGGGCGTTGGTGAAGTGATGCTGCGCTACTACGGAATTCCTTCAAAGAATGAGCCTGTTATTAACGTTCCGGCCGATTCTTCTTTCATCAAGAAGTTAAGCGATATTGCCGTAAACTACAATGTGGTGATGACCGTGCACATGGAGCCCGAGGCTGAAGCGATCAGATCCCTGGAAAACCTACTGGACTACAACAAGAAACTCAAGTTGGTATGGGCGCATTGTGGGACGGTAGCAAGAGTGGGGCTGAAAACGATTGGACATGCCGACATCGGCGCAATTATGGACAGGCACCCTAATTTGTATACCGACATCGCGGGTGTTCAGCCAAGATCCGTGGTGCCATCAGGCGGATTGAGGAGGCCTCCAATTACGGATTCCGACGGTAACCTGTTCCCAAGATTCAAAAAGCTCCTCGAAAGGCACAGTGACAGGGTATTATTTGGCCTGGATACTCCCTGGATGGAATGCTGGGCAGAAAAACCCTTTAAGCGATGGACAGAGTGGGCAGATAAGGTCGTTTCCCAGGTTGAAGATACTGGAGCTGCTGAACGCATCATGCATAAGAACGCAAAAAGACTTTTCAATATTTGACAATGCAGGCCTTTGTATATGAGTGGGATCGCCAAAAGCGCAACCCAACAATTTAACCTTATCTCTCTTTTCTCGAGGTCTTAGATGAAAGTCGGTTATTACCAGTTCTCCCCAAAATTCGGTGAGCCGTCCCAAAACTTAGAGAGAATTCGCAAAGAGCTCTCGGGGGTGGAGGCGGACATTATCGTATTGCCTGAGCTGGCTTTTACCGGATACTATTTTAAGGATCGAGAGGAACTCCGATCTATGGCAGAAGATATTTCACAATCTTCCACTGTTGAATCCTTATCCGATCTTTGCAAAGACAACGACTTCTATGTTGTAACCGGTTTCGCTGAACGAGAAAAAGACAAGCTCTATAATAGTGCCCTGCTAATTGGCCCATCTGGGGTTGTGTCCTGCTATCGAAAACTTCATCTGTTCAATACCGAAAAAGAATACTTTGATCCCGGAGATACCCCTTTAGATACGGTCGAGGTTCGCGGCGTCAAAGTGGGCTTAATGATTTGTTTTGACTGGGTGTTTCCTGAAGTTACCCGGACGCTTGCCCTGCGAGGCGCAGACTTGCTCTGTCATCCAGCCAATTTGGTGCTCACCTT
>JABDNM010000032.1 GCA_013043825.1 Flavobacteriaceae bacterium | reverse complement strand
CCTTTAGAGTGGGATGCTTCGGCGAACTTTTTGATCAATGAGAAGTTCACCCTGGGCGCTGCCTACCGCTGGAGTGCTGCCCTAAGTGCGATGGCTGGTTTCCAGGTTACCGATGAGATCTTCATTGGAGTGGGATATGATTACCAAACAACCGATATAGAGACTTACAGTGATGGTTCTTACGAAGTATTCCTTAGATTTGATATATTGAAACAACCAGAGCGAGTATTGACACCTAGATTCTTCTAAAAATAAAAATATTCTTATCAAGCTTCAAAGAAATATCTGAAGCATAATAGACAAAGAAAAACACCCGATAAATTCGGGTGTTTTTTTAATTCTTCTTACAAAGTATATTATTAAGAGAATAGCATCGATAAACAGTACATTTTGTAGTTCAAGTACCAAAAAACCGTTAATCGGTCGTAGTTTAAACATCTAAAAATCCTACAGAACAAAATTCACCTTAATCCATAGGAAACAAGACGTATACGTACTTACTCTTACATCATTCTCCTACAAAAAAAACTACCTGATTTTGGGTTAAACTAGTAGTTTAACGAAAATTCATGTAAGTTCAACGAATACTCATCTGGAGGTCGATCCTATGCGAGTTTTCCTACGTATATTTATGATAGAATTAAGAAATAATTTGCAGTTGGGGCAATTTTTCTTTCCGAAAAAATTAAACAAAAAATTTAAGAGCGTATGCGTACTTATACTCAATTCATTCTGCGTAAGAGAATTGTAAAACTATTAAGCCTTTTTACATTTATTTTCTCTTCAATGTTGGTTTATGGGCAGGATCCTTTGCCAACCATTGTACCAAATACAAACAGGGGTTTGCCATTCATTTATGCCTTGCCCGATAACGATTCCGACCTGTATAAAGTAGCGCCGGATCCAACGGCTAACCCGTTGCCGACTCCGGAGATTTTGGGAATCGATAGGACCTTCAACGGAGAAGGTTCAGGGTTTAGAGCGTCGAATCGGAAAGTCTATGCCTTCGCCAAGAAGAAGGATCTTTATGAGTTAGATCCTATTACAGGACTTTCAAACCTTATCCAGAACGATATTATCGATGGGGTAGCCCAGGGAGTTGAATTCTATCTGAATAATTCTACAGGTGAGGAAGTTATGTTTGTTATTGGAGATTCCACCGGTGATGGAAATGGTGGTGAAAAATTATATGCCTTCGATCCGAATAATAATTTTGCGTCCTATGCGGGGTATCCAAAAGTGATCTCTGGAGGCGCCGAGCGATATGATGGTATTGCCTGGGATCCGGAAAGCGGGGACTTTTATGTTCAAACAGACGATGATGTAGACTTTTATATCATGAACGTACTCACGGCGAGTACGTCTTTCGCGTTTAGTACCGGTATGTCAATCGATGGAGAAGGAATTGGATTCGCCGCTGATGGAAAACTATATATCGAAGATGAAGATGAAAATCGTTTTTACGAAGTGGATCTTTCCAACGGAAACCTTACGGAGGTGGCTAAATTGAACGGAGGCGATGTTGAAGGAATCATGGGTAATGTAGGAGTACGTGACGACGGAGGTGATATCCCCAGCTCGTACGGTTGGGCAGCGCACCAAATGCCGGTACTAGAATCTACCGGTATTACGGTATATCTTGGAAACCTCGCTCCTGATGCAGAAGATCCTTTTAGCACTACCAATGGTGGATTTGGGGATGACGCAACGGGAATAGACGATGAGGATGGAGTATTCCTCAATGGAGAAAAGCTTGACAATCAGATCCTAACACCTGGCCAGTCTTATACACTGGACATAGTTACGAATGGATCGGGTAAATTAAATGCGTGGATGGATTGGAATGGTGACGGAGATTTCGATAATAATGAGCAAATTGCAAACGATGTTAATCCTTCGGGTGGAACTATTGCACTGAACATAACAGTACCTTCCAATGCCGTTATAGGTGTTACCTATGCCAGGTTCCGATATTCATCAGAAAACAATCTATCTGCAGCCTATAGTGAAGCTGAAGATGGTGAAGTTGAAGATTATAAGGTGAGTACTGCAAATACGCCAATTGCCAGAGAATGCGGATGTGCTCCCTTCCATGAAAATTCAGTTTTTACAAATCCTCAATTAATAGATGGAGATGATCTAGAAGAGGGTGCGGTTTACAGATTTTCAAATGTATTCCCAGGTGGGCCATTGGCACCCATCGACGCATTGATTCGTATAGAGGAATTTCGTGACGGGGCATCCCTGCTGGAAATTGACGTAAACTCCACGGGAGATCCAGATAACTTCCAACCAAGGATCAATAGTACAAATGATAATGACCAAAGTGTTGAATTCAGTGTTACTTTCGTAACGGGAGGTGGAAACTATGGAGATGAAGTGGTCATCTCTTATTTTGCCACTCCATTCGACATCGATGGAGATGGTCAAGAAACCAGAGAGTATGCCGAAATTGGAATACCAGACGCCTATTTCCTATCAAGTAATACGTTAATCGATATTAGCCAAAATGCTTCTTGTATTCGCGGTGAAGCTACAAATGCGCAAACCGCACCTG
>JABDNM010000029.1 GCA_013043825.1 Flavobacteriaceae bacterium | reverse complement strand
GTTATGCCTCCCGAAGCTATGGCGATCTTCGCCTTTTCGATCTGGTAGTCGGCTTCGGTATCTTCATTGTCTGCGAAATTCTCGATTCTGCTAATCCATGTATCCACCCTATTGGAGAACAATCCCGGAAACGCTTTGGCCGTAAGCCCGAACAGCAACAGCATCATTGCTCCGGCTCCTAATACAATGAGCAAATAACGCACCGGATATCCCCCGATAAATACCAGGGTCACGACCATGGCAAAGATGATGGCCGTAGTCGAAAAGTTAGCCGGAAGGATAAGGGCGAGAATTAAAAATACCGGGAACCAGAGTGGCAATAAGGTCTCTTTAAAAGTAATTTCCCGGTCCTTGACCTTGGATAAGTATCGTGCCACGTAAGTGAGCAATACTACCGAAGCCAGGGCAGAAGTCTGAAAAGTAACTCCTACAAAAGGTACCCGGATCCATCGGCTTGCGTTAGCGCCTTCAATGGTAATCCCAGTGCTCAAGGTGATCAATAACAAAACAATTACAATAGGCATGGCAATGATGGAAAGCCCTCTGAAATAATGATAAGGAATACGATGAACACCATATAGGATCGCAAATCCAAGTAGTAAATGCGCAAAATGTTTGATCAAGAATTTCAAGGTATTTCCATCATCGTACATATATGCCAAGCTACTGCTGGCACTATATACTGGCAGGAAAGAAAACAACGCCAACAGGGCCACTACGGCCCAAATAGCTTTATCTCCTTTGATATGTTGAAAAATTTGTTTCAAATTATAGATTTCTAACTGCGTCTTTGAATTGCCGCCCTCGGTCCTCATAATTTTCGAAGAGGTCGAAACTTGCGCATGCCGGTGACAGCAAAACGCTGTCCCCTTTGTTGGCCAGGCGATACGCCACCTGGACGGCATCTTTCATGGAATGGGTCTCAATCATCATTTCGACTACATTTCCAAATGTGTTGATAATCTTTTCGTTGGCAACACCCAGACATATAATGGCTTTTACCTTTTCATTCACCAAGGGCAACAACGGTTCATAATCATTCCCTTTATCCACACCTCCAACGATCCAGATCGTGGGTGACTCCATGCTGTCTAATGCATAGAATGTTGCGTTCACATTGGTGGCCTTTGAGTCGTTTATGTACTTTACTTTGTTGATTTTCAACACCTTTTCCAACCGGTGTTCAACCCCCTGGAAATCCTCAAGTGACTGTCGGATAGTTTCTTTACGAATTCCAAGCAGCGTGGCGACCATGGACGCCGCCATGGCATTTTTGATGTTGTGTTTTCCTTCTAGTCCTAATGATGCGATTGGCATAGTGAATTGTTTGTTTTTTAGGTTTATAGTTATTTCGTTGTTTTTTAAACAAGCCCCTTCAGCGACTGATTTCGTTATTGAAAAGGGTAATTTTTGAGCTTGAATTGGGTGGGCATTCATCCATTTACCAATCATTACATCGTCCAAATCGTATATGAAATACTGCTCACTTTGCTGATTCATACTTATTCTGAATTTGGATGCGATATACTTGTCATAATCATCGTCGTATCGATCCAAATGGTCTTCGCTTAAATTGGTGAGAACAGCGATCTGCGGAACGAACTCTCGAATCCCGTCCAATTGAAAACTGCTTAGTTCGAGCACGTAGTAATCGCTAGATCCCTCGGCCACCTGCTTGGCGAAACTGTGTCCCACATTTCCCGCCAAAGCCACATTCAGACCTCCGTTTTCGAGCAACCGATGTGTTAGGGTTGCAGTCGTGGTCTTGCCATTACTTCCAGTGATTCCAATAATTTGGGCATCGGTAAATCTGGCTGCGAATTCGATCTCGGAAACTACGTCCACACCTGCATCGTTCAGCGCACGGACCACTTTAACTCTATCCGGGATTCCCGGACTCTTCATCACCAAATCGGCACTGAGGATCTCTTCATGCGAATGACCGTTCTCTTCCCATTCAATCTCATGATGTATAAGAACTTGTTTGTATGCTTCTTTTATAATTCCGAAGTCTGAAACAAAGACCTCGTAACCTTCTTTTTTAGCGAGGATGGCCGTTCCAACACCACTTTCACCTGCTCCTAACACGACCAGCCTTTTCATCTTATCTTATTTTCAATGTCACGATGGTTAGCACGGCGAGCACAATTCCAACAATCCAAAAGCGTGTAACGATCTTGCTTTCATGATATCCTTTCACCTGAAAATGATGATGCAATGGCGACATCTTAAAAATGCGCCTCCCTTCACCGAACTTTTTACGGGTATATTTGAACCAACTCACTTGCATGACCACCGATAGATTTTCCATTAGAAATACTCCACATAAAATGGGTATGAGCCATTCCTTCCGAATGGCAATGGCGATCACCGCAATGATCCCCCCAATGGTCAAACTTCCAGTATCACCCATGAAAACCTGCGCCGGATAAGCATTGTACCACAGAAATCCAATGAGGGCACCTACAAATGCCATAATAAAAATGGTGAGCTCGCCGGTATTAGGGATATACATGATGTTCAAATAATCTGAAAAGATCACATTCCCAGAAACCCAAGCGAATATGGCCAGAGTGATCCCTATGATCGCCGACGTGCCGGCTGCCAGTCCATCGATCCCATCGGTAAGATTTGCTCCATTGGATACGGCAGTGATGATGAAGATGACAATGGGTATAAATATTAGCCATGCAAATTTCTTGTAATCATCTCCTGCCCAAGTCACCAACTTCTCATAGTTGATCTCATTCCCACTTACAAAAGGCATGGTTGTGAGCAAGGTCTTTTCCGCCGGGTTGAATTCTTTGGAAGAACTATCGGTGATCAATTCCTGACCTGTGACGGGGTTAACTTTTTCGGTCCTTACAGTAATATCCGGATGAAAGAACATGGTAGCTCCAACTATGATCCCTAGTCCGATCTGCCCGATCACTTTGAATTTACCTGGAAGTCCCCCTTTGTCATTCTTGAATTTTTTCAAGTAATCATCGATGAAGCCAATTATGCCCATCCAAAGTGTCGTCACCAACAACATAATAACATAGATGTTCTCCAATTTGGCGAACAACAACACAGGAATGATCGTAGCCAATATGATGATTACGCCACCCATGGTTGGAGTCCCGGCCTTTTCACTCTGGCCAGCCAATCCCAGGTCCCGAATGGTTTCACCCAATTGTTTCTTACGTAAAAACTGAATGATCTTCTTACCATAAACCGTGGCAATTACAAGCGAGAGAATTGCGGCCATGGCTGCACGGAATGTGATAAACTGAAATAAGCCCGCCCCTGGCAAATCATAGGTTTTATCCAAAAATTCGAACAAATAATACAGCATACTTACTTGTTTAAGGCGGTTAGTAATTTGTTTACGATCTGGAAATCATCAAAATCCTTTCGTTCACCATTGATCTCCTGATAGGTTTCATGTCCTTTGCCGGCGACCAGGATGATATCTCCGTCCTGAGCGAATTGGCAGGCAGTTTTGATGGCTTGCTCTCTATCTACTACCGAAAGCGTCTTCTTATAGAGTTCGGGTGATACCCCAGCTTCAATTTGTTCAATGATCAATGTTGGGTTTTCCGACCTTGGGTTGTCACTTGTAAATACAACCTTGGTACTTAGCTGGGCTGCGATTTGCCCCATCTTGGGTCTTTTTTCGGCATCCCTATCGCCTCCGCAACCAACTACAGTGATGAGTTCTTCATTCCCGGTTCGGATGGAATTAATTGTTTCCAATACGTTTTTTAATGCGTCCGGCGTATGTGCATAGTCCACAATGGCTGTAACATTTCCAGGCGATACCCAATACTGAAAGCGGCCATCCACACTTTCCAGGTTGCTCATGAGTTGCAACACTTCAATGGTTTCAAGACCTAGCAAATCGGCGGTGGCATAGATTGCCAGAAGATTGTATGCATTGAAATTTCCAATCAGTTTAACCCACAATTCAGAGTTATTGATCTTTAACAACAAACCGCTGAACTGATTCTCGAGTATCTGTGCCTTGTAATCGGCATGTGTCTTTAGGGCATACGTGTACTTCTTGGCAATCGTATTCTGTAACATGACCGAACCATTCTTGTCATCCACGTTCACCAAAGCGAAAGATCCTTTGTTCAGGCCATCGAAAAAAGCTTTTTTCACATCGCGGTATTCCTTGAAATCCTTGTGGTAATCAAGGTGGTCATGCGACAAATTGGTAAAGATTCCACCCCTGAATTTTAAGCCCTCCGTACGTTTTTGATGAATTCCATGTGAACTCACCTCCATAAAACAATATTCTACACCAGCATCTACCATCTCTCGCAGATAGCCGTTTATCGTGAGACTATCCGGAGTAGTATGTGTGGCAGGATATAACTTGGACCCCACCTTGATATGTACTGTAGAAAGCAGTCCAACTTCATATCCGGCCTGTTGAAACAGATCGTACAACAAAGTGGCAACTGTAGTCTTCCCGTTGGTGCCTGTAACCCCAATGAGCTGAATATCCTCCGACGGGTTGCCGAAATAGTTCGCTGCCATAAGGGCTAATGCTTGAGCACTATTGGCGACCTGAACATAGGTTATTCCATTGATAAATTCGGAAGGTAATTCTTCACAAACAATAGCGATCGCACCTTGATCGGTTGCCATTTTAATGTAGTCATGACCATCGCTAATCGTACCACGGACGGCAACGAACACATCGTTCAATCCAATTTTCCGAGAATCGAATTGGAGGTGGGTAAAGGGAACTCCCGTATTACCCACTACTTTTTCGAGGGTTACTTTGTACAATATGTCTTTTAGCAAGATCATTGCAGGTTTAGTGTTATATTTTGTCCTTTTTTGAATGGCTCACCACTTTTCAAGGATTGTTGTACCACGGTGCCATTGCCTACCAACCTTACTTTCAACCCGGTATTTTCAAGCAGGGAAACCGCGTCCATACCCGCCATTCCAACTACATTGGGTACATTGGAATAATTTGACCGGACTCTTTCATAATAATTTTCATAATCCCCGGCCAGCATTACATCCCCGGAATTTTCCAACTCGAGTGTATCGATCAATGGGCTGTCTGTAAATATTTTTTGGGCGATCCTTTTGAAAACAGGCCCGGTAACATCGGCACCATAGTATCCCTTTTTCGTACTGGGCTTATGAATTACGACTATACAGGAGTACTTTGGATTTTCTGCAGGAAAGTAACCGGCGAAGGAAGAAATGTACTTTCTATCCTCATCCCATCCGGGCAACCAGTATTCGGTTCGGGCCGTTCCGGTTTTACCGGCCATTGAAAAATACTCTGAATACAAACTTTCTCCCGTGCCCCGTATCACGATATTCTTCAGTATATCCTGAATTTCGCCCAAGGTTTTCCGGGAGCAAATACCGCTGTTCACCTCTTCGGTTTCGAACCTTTGTACCTTGTCGTTCATTACCCGAATCTCCTGAATAAATCGCGGTTTTACCCAAACTCCATTGTTGGCTATTGCGTTGTAAAACGCCAGGGTTTGAAGCGGGGTTATTTGCAGATTGTAACCGTAGGCCATAGAGGGCAACGCGTTCTTACTCCACAATTTATGGCCAGGTCCGGGAATAATGGGATTACCTTCACCAGTAATTGGAATCCCAATCTTCTTATCAAGATTCCAACTCTTCAGTCGGTCGATGAATTTTTGCGGTTGCTTGGCATAGTTATCATCGATGATGGTAGCCAGGCCAATATTTGATGAAACTTCAAGGGCTTTAGCAGCGGAGATCTTTCCGTAGCCTCCACGTCTGGAATCATGGATATTCCTTCCGTAGAAAAGTTTGGATCCCTCCTTGGTATCTACCACCGTGGAAGTATCGATCATTTTATCTTCCAGTGCGGCCATCATGGCCATCACCTTGAATGTGGATCCTGGTTCGTGACTTTCCCAAACGGCGTAATTCCTTTTTTCATAATACTTCCCTTCAGAAGTGCGTCCTAAATTGGAAACCGCTTTTATCTCCCCGGTCTTTACTTCCATGACGATCACAGATCCATGGTCGGCTTCGTAGTATTCCAACTGTTTCAATAAAGCATGATGAGCGATATCCTGGATATTAACATTGATGGTAGTAACAATGTCATAGCCATCCTGAGGCTCCACTTCATTGTCGTCGTATACAGGTTTCCATTGACCCTGGGCAATTTTCTGTTTTAGGCGCTGACCCTCAATCCCCTTTAAATATTTATTGAAGGCACCTTCGAATCCTACTTCGTACACTCCGGGTTCATTTCGCTTCTCGTTCCCGATAAGTCGTTCCCCGATCTTTCCCAAAGGGTGTTCCCGAACCGTGTATTGCTTGACGATAATTCCACCGCGATATGGACCTTTTTCAAATAAAGGCATGTTCTTGACCCTAATATAATCTGAATACCCCAACCCCTTAGCAACCAGCAAGTACCTGTTTTTATTGGCTCTAGCTTTTCTAAATATGTTCTGATAGTAGGAAGCAGGTTTACCCAGTAGCTTGCTTAAGGCATTGGAAAGTGGAACCAGGTGTTCTTTAAAATCTTCAGAAGAAACTGTCACGGCGTCAAATCGGATATCGTATTTAGGCACGGAGGTCGCCAACAAGCTGCCATCGTCCGCATATACGTTTCCTCGGTTGGCAGCAATCACAAAGTTTTGGGTGGTATTCTTCTTAGCCAGATCGCGGTATTTATCTCCTTCCACCAGCTGGATGCTTACCATCTTGAACGCGATTAACCCGGCGAAGATGAACATACCTCCGGCGATAAAATAGAAACGGTTTAATATGTTCTTGTCGGTTACCGGCATCTGCTATCTCTTTTTTTTCAGGACGATCTTTTGAGGTGGAGTTTCTGAAGGATACAACCCACGGTTTTCCATGGCCCGAATTATTTTGGTTTCCATTTTTGCCTGCATTAGCTGCATGCGTACATCCACGTATTCACTTTTTAGTTCTTTCACTTCATTATTCAATCGAGCGATTTCGTGTACTTTTTTATCGGCCCCGTGAGAACTACTAATCATGATCAAAGCCAGGACAGAAAGAAAAATGATGAACCTCCAGTTTCGGAGCGAGTCATCGCTTACCAGAAAGCGACCTTTTATGATATTGTAGAAGTTTTGTTTCATTCTATTTAAAACGAGTCTCGCTGCTCGCTGCTGTTAATATTGAGTTATAATTTTTCGGCAATACGAAGTTTCGCACTTCGAGCCCTGTTGTTTTGTGCGATCTCCTCTTCCGAAGGAACCATGAATTTCCCGACGGGTTTAAACGGAACCTCCACTCGACCGAATACGTCCTTTTCTGGTTCTCCATCGAACATCCCGTTTCGCATAAATCGTTTCACCAATCGGTCTTCCAGGGAATGATATGAGATCAAACTCAAGCGACCGCCTTTCTTCAAAACCTGTGAGGTTTGTAATAAAAATTCTTTCAGCGCTTCCAGTTCCTGGTTCACTTCAATTCGAATGGCCTGGTAGATTTGAGCCAAAATCTTGTTTTCCTTGTGTTTAGGGAGAAATCTTCCCAAAGCGTTTTTTAATTCTTGGGTGGACTCGATGGGATCCGGCTCTCGAGCCTCGACGACCACCCTTGCCATTCCAGCTGCAGCCCTTAGTTCTCCGTATTGGGAAAATATCCTTCGTAGATCTGCTTCAGAATAGCTGTTGATTACCTCGAAAGCAGATAGCTGGTTTTCCTGATTCATCCTCATGTCCAGCTTTGCCTCGAACCTAGTAGAAAATCCACGCTCCGGCGCATCAAATTGGTGTGAAGAGACCCCAAAATCGCCCAAAATTCCATCTACTTTCTTATGGCGGTAAAAGCGGAGAAATCTGGTGAGGTATCTAAAATTTTCGTTGATGAGCTGGAAACGTGGATCGTCGATAGCATTTTCCAGTGCGTCTTTATCTTGATCAAAGGCGATGAGTTTTCCTCCTTCGCCCAGGTACTTAAGTATTTCTTTGGAATGGCCGCCACCGCCAAAAGTAACATCCACGTATACCCCATTGGGTTGGATGTTGAGCCCTGCCACGGCTTCGGTCAATAGGACCGGTTTATGATATTCCATTTGGATCACTTGCATCGCCCATTACTTCTTCAGCCAGATCTGCAAAGTCATTGGCTGCGTCGTCAATGGCCTGTTCATATTTTTTCTTATCCCAGATCTCTACAATATTGATAGCCGAAGAAACCACGATCTCTTTATCGATTCCCGCAAAGGACATCAGGTCCCTGGGGATGTTCAACCTGCCGGTAGAATCCATCTCCACGGTTCTAACTCCGGCGGTAAACCGACGAATGAAGTCATTGTTTTTTCGGTTGAAGCGGTTCAACCCGCTCACCTTTTCCATGAGTTGTTGCCATTCAGCAAGGGGATACAATTCCAGGCATGGCTGGAAAACTGCACGTTTCAGGACGAATCCGGAGCCCGAGACAGGTGCCAGTTGCTTCTTAAGATCAGCGGGCACCATCACCCTGCCTTTTACGTCTGCTTTACACTCGTATGTCCCTATTAAATTGAGCACTCTGGCGGTGGTTAGATTAGGAATAATTGAACCAAATATAAATAAGTTTTACCACATTTTACCACATTTTACCACATTGTTGATAAGTTTTGAACCAACCACCCTTCTATTGTTGTTAATCGCAATTTTATTTCTTGATTGACAGGAGTTTATATAAAATACCTTGGTCCTGTTCTTGACAAGCTTTTGGTGCTCCTGCTTTCTTTAAAATTTGTGTACTTTTGCCTTGACAATCTCGCTAACCCAAATGACGCATCCTCTCAAGAAAGAAGGTAAATTCTCGTACTTAGAAATTGGTGAAGGGACTCCCATCATTATCATGCACGGGTTAATGGGAGGCTTGAGTAACTTCGATGGGGTTATCGATTATTTTCCCAATAAAGGCTACAAGGTCATCATCCCGGAATTACCTATATATAGTATGCCCATTCTTAAGACGAACGTCAAAAATATTGCTGTTTTCGTCTCCGAATTCTTGGAGCATAAAAATTACAAAGACGTTATTCTATTAGGTAATTCACTGGGCGGACATATTGGTCTTATGGTCACCAAATTGTTCCCGGAAAAGGTCAAAGCTTTGGTCATTACAGGATCATCCGGATTGTATGAAAGCGCCATGGGGGAGACCTATCCAAAGCGGGGAGATTATGAATATATTCGCAAAAAAGCTGAAAACGTATTTTACGATCCTGCCGTGGCTACCAAAGAGATCGTGGACGAAGTTTATGCGAGCGTGAATGATCGCAATAAACTCATTCGAACCTTGTCCATTGCGAAAAGTGCGATACGTCATAACATGGGGAAAGACCTTCCCGCAATGCACACTCCCACCTGCATTATCTGGGGTAAGAATGACACAGTAACTCCTCCTGAAGTAGCCGATGAATTCCATGAAAAATTACCGGATTCAGATCTATATTGGATTGATAAATGCGGTCACGCGGCCATGATGGAACACCCGGATAAATTCAACGAAATCCTCCATGCCTGGCTGCAACAACGCGGCTTTTAAATTAGCATCATGAAGATAAAGTCGGCCGAATTTGTCATGAGCAACAGCGATGTGGCAAAATGTCCTAAGAACCGCCTCCCTGAATACGCTTTCATTGGCCGAAGCAATGTGGGTAAATCCTCCCTCATCAACATGCTGATGCAACGTAAGAATTTAGCCAAAACTTCAGGGCGACCAGGGAAAACCCAACTTATCAACCACTTCATCGTTAACCAAAACTGGTATCTCGTGGACCTGCCTGGTTATGGATATGCCCGCGTATCGAAATCGGCTAAAAAGGTTTTTCAAAAATTCATCACCAACTACTTTTCGAAACGAGAGCAATTGGTCCTGGCCTTTGTCCTCATTGACTGCCGCCATGAACCTCAGAAAATAGATCTTGAGTTCATGGCGTGGATGGGAGAGAATAGGGTGCCGTTCGCTATTATTTTCACCAAGGCAGATAAACTTAAACCAGCAGCTATCCAGCGAAATGTAGCAGATTATACAAAAGAAATGTTGAAGACCTGGGAAGAAATACCTCCCTATTTCATTACCTCCTCCAGCCATGGTACGGGCCGGGATGAGGTGCTGGACTATATAGACTCCATCAATGCAGAGCTAGGTGTTTCTTGATCGTTTCTATGAGTTCTTCCGAAGAACTCATCTCATTGAGCAATTCTGAAGGAATAAACAGTTCCAATTCACCATTGGTAGGTATAAGTACAGCAGGGAAAGAGAATTTCGGCAACCATTTTGATGCGAATTTTTTCTTAAACTCGTCCTTGTGATAAAATTCCATCTCCACACCCGAATTCATGCGAAATGCCTTCCATAGTGCGTCTTCTGTGAAACTCCCATAGGTGATGGTGCACAGATTACAGTCGTAGGTTGCAGGACTCACGATCTTGTGGGTATTGTCGAGCAGTCGATCCAACAAACCGGAGTTCACATTGTATACAAAAAGCAGCTTCATTCTTTATTTCGCAACTCCAATTTCTCAGCAAAATAATCGCAAAAATCCCGCATGGTCGCACTCATTTTTTCATCGTTGGTAGCTCGCTGAAATGTATCCGCCATCGCCGATAAAGTTTGATGAAAGAAGATTTTCATTTCATCCAGCGGCATATCTTTGGTCCAAAGGTCGATCCGCAACGCTTCCTTGGCATTGTGATCCCAAACCGAGAGCAACAAGGCCTTGGAGGCTTCATTTTCCACTCCGCCATCGGGCGCAGACCATTGGAGTTTTTCCGGAATTTTGTTTTCGTCCAGTCCTACCTTTATTTTGATTTCTGAATTGTATTCACTCATTTTCTTGGTTTGTATTTCGAGTTCTTATAAAGTTCGTCGGGCGATATTCGCATTAATTGATCCAGGCTTACATCATTGTTTTTCACGTAGGACCTTACGATCATCCAACCTATGAATCGTCCCACCATGCCCGGCGATTCGTTATCTATCTCCAGATTAAATTTGGAGAAAGGCGCCGGATCGATGAATCTGCCCGACAATTTAGGTTCGTTACTATAAATAAGTTCGTTTTCCACAAAATGCCGCCAGATATATTGTTCGTTGTCCAGAGCCCATTGAAATTCGGCTTCGCTGTAGCCTATTTTTTCATGATCGGGGGTACGCGGGACCCAAAGATCCTTCAAGTACAATTGTTTTCCAAAATATACCATCTGGTCGAGCAAACGACGCGTTCTGGGCACCTCGATGAATCGTTTTGAATAAGCAGTTGCTACATCCTGTGCTATCATTCCGGGCCGCATGTTGTTGACGATGTATTTGGAGATCCCTTGATAAAAAGGATGATCACTACCCAAATAGGTGTCCAATTCAATGATGAGAATGGAATCTGTGGCGATGATCCTGGTTCTATAATCTACATCGGAAGTTGTGGTGTAGACTGTTGGAATTTTAAATTCAGGAAAGTAGTAGTCGATGTGCTGAAACAGCGCGTGTAGCTCGTCTTCCAGTTTTTCTTCGGAAGGAAATACTTCCAGTACAGCCTGGTTCAGTTGGATTTGCAGGGTGTCGTTCATTTTAGCTTTCCAGACACTGTCATGATACATTTTGGGGAAAAAGAGCGGATAATTTTGTTTTAATGCGGGTAGATCTGAAGCAGATGCGCTTCCGAAGATCTTATCAAAGCGAATCAATTCAAAGTCTGCGTTAATTTGATCGATATCCGCTTCCACTTCATTCTTTGTATCACAGCCCATGTAAGAGATTGCGAATACAAGTAGTAGCAAAATTTCTTTTCGTTTGAATAAAATGCGCATCATTGAATAAGAAAGCTTTACAGAATATTAGTTTTCCCTTACTTTTGTGCTGCAAAGGTACACTTAGGGATCAAGCAACACAACGTACTACTTTAAATTTTTATTTCAATGAATACCGAAGCGGTCACAGAATATATAGTAAGCTGGTTGAAAGAGTATGCAACGAATGCCGGAATGAAAGGATTTGTTGTAGGAGTGAGTGGGGGGATCGATTCTGCGGTGACTTCCACACTTTGTGCGATGACCGGGTTGGAGTTGTTATGTCTTGAAATGCCTATTTATCAAGCCCAGTCGCAGGTGAACAGGGCGATGAATCATATTGACTGGTTGCAGCAAAAATTCGATCGGGTTTCAATGACTCAGGTGGAGCTCACGCCTATTTTCGATAGTTTTATTGAGGCTGTACCCGATGTGGAAGACGAAGAATCCAGATTTATGTCGCTTGCGAATACGCGGGCTCGTTTCAGAATGACAACCTTGTACTATTTTGCGGCACTTCATAAGTATCTTGTGGCCGGTACAGGCAATAAAGTAGAGGATTTTGGCGTTGGTTTTTATACCAAATACGGTGATGGAGGTGTCGATTTAAGCCCTATCGCAGACCTGATGAAAAGCGAAGTCTATGAAGTTGCCCGTTTTATGGGGATTAATCAGGAAATTATAGATGCGGCACCCACCGACGGCCTTTGGGGTGACAACCGTACCGATGAGGATCAAATAGGCGCCAGCTACGATGAGTTGGAATGGGCGATGAAAATGCAGGATGAGGGTAATAACGCAACCCATTTTCAAGGACGTGAAAAGACCGTCTTTGAGCTGTATATTAGCTTGAATAGAGCGAATCAACACAAGATGAACCCTATACCGGTTTGTGAAATACCAGCTAAACTTCGTTAATATTCGTTATTTAACGATTTTTCATACTGTTGAACGAAAAATCTCTCAAAGCCACTAAAGATTTTTTAGCTTTGATTTGTAGTAGAAGTATTACAAAACCTCACACTTTTAAGACCATTCTCGTTTTAAAGTGCAAACTTTAACCAAGGGAAAGTAACATGAAAAGAATCGTTATTGCAGATCACCACCCAGTGACCCGAAAGGGAATAGCCTGTATGCTAAAAAAGAATGAAGGTTTCTCCATTGTTGGTAAGGCCAACAACGGGGACGAATTGTTCAAAAATCTACAAGAGCTTGCTCCCGACATTTTAATAATGGAAATAGACATGCCTCAAATAAATGGCATTAATGCACTTCGTGCAATAAAAACAGATTTCCCAGAAACGCGTGTCCTTATTTTCTCGACACATCCGGAAGAAATCTATGCACTTCGTTCCATCAAATCGGGCGCGGCGGGATACGTTCCAAAAACGGCATCTAGCAAGATATTCATGAAGGCATTGAAACAAATTGCCAAAGGTGGGATTTTCCTCAACGAAGATCTTACTTCAACTTTTACAAGTCGAAATGTTGGTGAAGCAAGTGCGATTAGTCGTTATAAAAAACTTTCATCCCGTGAGATCGAAGTTCTGAATTTGTTATCCAGCGGAAAGCGAAATAAAGACATTGCCAACGCACTGAACATCAATGAAAAAACGGTTAGTACGTACAAAACACGCTTGCTGAAAAAGTTGAAAGTGGATAACCTGGCAGATCTTATCCACCAATCCAGAATGTTTCAATTCGGGTAATTAAACCACCCGATTTAGCTTGAGCGAAAGCAGCTGATCTAGTTTCTTATAATCATTCACATCCTGTATTACAGACCGGTCTAAATATTGCCCATTTTCAACCGGACTGTTCTTGAGTTCCTCTATTTTCTTATTCACGTAATACCGACGAAGATTTAACAGGGTATCGGTCACGACCCGAGCTGCCAGATCCTTCTTACTAGCTCCATAGATGTCTTTGCTTTCCCAATTATGAAGTTGGTACTTATCCTCATCCATGAGCATATCACTCACCTCCTTCGCTCGTTCTGGTGGGAGCTTGTTGACAAAGTTTTCTAATTTCAATTCCTGATTCTGGTTCAGTACATTGATTATTTCATAATACAATTCCTTAAACTCCTCGTTGGCAAATTCTATTTCATCCTCCTGGAGATCCAAATAAACCTTTTCGAACACTCTGGAAGTAACCAATTCCGGTTTTAAGGAGATAACCCCATCATCACCGGCTTCCAACATCAGGTCCTCGAATTCCTCTTCAACATCTCCATACAGCAATAGCAATTCGATGATCTTACGTTCCAATTCGAATTGCACATCCACTTTTTTGGTGACCTGCTGTTTCTGGGCCACCACTTCCAAGGTCTGTCGTGGGCTACGCTCCGGACGCCTGGCCGAATCTCTTTTTTCCTTTTGAAGCAATTGAGCAAGTGTGGAAAAAAGTACCTCCTCACTAATATCCATGATCCGAGAGCACTCCTTGATGTACACTTCCTGTTTGATCGCATCAGGAATCTTTGATATACTCAATACCATATCCCGAATGGTATCTGATCGTTTCACCGGATCATTCTTAGCTTCACTGGCCAATATGGAAGCCTTGAAAGCAATAAAATCCCTAGATTCTTCCTCGAGATAAAGGGTTAGTTCCTCCAGAGAATTATTTCGTGCGAAACTATCCGGATCCTCACCAGCAGGAAAAGCACATATCTTAACATTCATTCCCTGTTCGAGAATAAGGTCGACCCCCCGCAGCGATGCACGCAATCCTGCAGCATCACCGTCGAACAACACGGTAATATTCTTCGTGAGTCGATTAACCAGTCGTATTTGTTCAGGCGTAAGGGCAGTACCGGAGGACGAAACTACATTCTTGATTCCCCGCTGATGATATTGCAGTACATCGGTATAGCCTTCCACCAGATAACAATTGTCTTCTTTGGCAATACTTTGTTTGGCATGAAAGATTCCATAGAGCACCTTACTTTTATGGTAGATGTCACTTTCCGGTGAATTGAGGTATTTGGCCGCCTTTTTCTCGTTGGAAAGGACTCTACCACCAAATCCCAGCACGCGTCCGCTTATACTTAAAATGGGAAATAGAACCCGCCCTTTGAAGCGGTCAAATTTCTTGTCCTCTTTGACAATGGTAAGTCCGGTTTTCTCAAGAAATTCCAATTGATAACCGTTTTTCAAGGCGTGGGATGTAAACGCATCCCAGGAATCGGGTGAATAGCCCAGCTGAAACCGGTCTATAGTCTCCTGTGTAAATCCCCGCTCCTTAAAATAGGTGAGACCAATAGCTTTGCCTTCTTCGGAATTTAGTAATGTATCGTGAAAATAATCTTTGGCAAACTCGCTCACCAGATATAAACTTTCACGTTCTCCTGCCTTCTCTTTCTGTTCATCGGTTTGCTGGGTCTCCTCTACTTCGATCCCATACTTTTTCGCTAGGTATTTAATAGCTTCAGGGTACGTAAAATGTTCATGTTCCATGAGGAATGCTACCACATTACCTCCTTTTCCGCTGGAAAAATCCTTCCAGATCTGCTTCACCGGAGAAACCATGAAACTTGGGGTGCGTTCATCGCTAAACGGACTCAATCCTTTGTAGTTGCTACCCGCTTTTTTCAATTGAACAAAATCACCGATAACCTCTTCTACTCGGGCGGTATCAAATACTTGGTCTATGGTTGTTCTAGAGATCAATTTCAGAATCCTTTCTGGAGAAAAATATAAACAAATATACCCTTTAAAAGTACGAATTCACAATAATCAAAATTCAAAAAGGACTCACACAGAGATTCCCTTGGATCGATGGCGTTCAAGCCATAATCATTCCGCTCAAAACCCCTCTTCAAGGTGATTTTTCATTATTTAATGCTGAACTTGTTTTCCCGGTGTACAATTTCGATTAAAGATTCAAACCTATCATCATTGCTCTCGTTCGATGACATAGTTTACCATTAATTCCAGCGAATCTTTGTAGGGTGAGGGAGGAAAGTCGGTTATCAACTGAAGGGCTTTCTGCTGGTACTTCTTCATTTCTTCTGAAGCATATTCCAATCCACCTTTTTCTTTTACGAAAGTGATCACTTCCTTCACCCGTTTCCGGTCCCTGTTGTGATTTTTCACCGAATTGATGAGCCAGTTCCGTTCTTTGTTGCTTATATGATTCAAAGTATAAATAAGTGGTAAGGTCATTTTCTTTTCCTTGATGTCAATGCCTGTTGGCTTACCAATTTTTTCTTCCCCATAATCGAACAGGTCATCCTTGATCTGGAACGCTGTGCCAATGAGTTCTCCAAATTTCCGCATATTTTCAACTACTTCCGTGCTGGCATTGACAGACTGCGCTCCCATAGCACAACAGGCTGCTATTAATGTGGCTGTTTTTTGTCGGATGATCTCAAAATACACCTCCTCGGTTATGTCCAGGCTTCGTGCTTTCTCGATCTGTAAAAGTTCACCTTCACTCATTTCTCGAACTGCAACTGAAATTATTTTAAGCAGATCGAAATCGTCATTGTCAATGGACAATAACAATCCCTTCGACAACAGGAAATCCCCTACCAGCACGGCGATCTTGTTCTTCCATAAAGCATTGACAGAAAAGAATCCACGCCTTCGGTTACTGTCATCCACCACATCGTCATGAACGAGCGTTGCTGTATGGATCAACTCGATCACTGAAGCACCTCGGTAGGTGCGTTCATTAACCTCACCATTGTTGCACATCTTAGCGATGAGAAATACAAACATTGGGCGCATTTGCTTTCCCTTTCTATTAACGACATAGTGGGTGATTCGATTGAAGAGGGAAACTTTGGATGACATGGAATTAGAGAACTTTTTTTCAAAAAGTTCCATTTCATTCTCAATGGGCATCTTTATTTGAGAGACTATCTTCATGAAGTTAATCAAAGATAGTTAATTGACACTATTTAGTGTTTATTGGCTAGTTGCCCGCAAGCCGCGTCTATATCCTTCCCGCGACTTCGACGAACGGTCACTGGAATGCGATTTTTTTCCAATTGTTCGATATAGAGGTCGATGGCTGCAGCATCGGCCTGACGGAAATCGCCATCATCTATGGGATTGTATTCTATGAGGTTGACCTTGGAAGGGGCATACTTACAAAACTGAACCAAAGCCTTAATATCTTCTAAACTGTCATTGATCCCATCCCAGACAACATATTCGTAGGTAATTATCTTTTTAGTTTTTTCATACCAATACTCTAAAGACTCCTTTAGATCATCCAGGGTAAAGCTTTTAGCGAAGGGCATAATGAGTTCTCGTTTTTCTTGAATGGCCGAATGCAGTGATACCGCGAGATTGAATTTGACCTGATCATCGGCCAATTTTTTGATCATTTTTGGCACCCCGGAGGTTGATAGCGTAATACGTTTCGGTGACATCCCCAACCCTTCGTCGCTGGTGATCTTGTCGATAGAAAGCAGTACGTTCTTATAATTCATCAAGGGTTCTCCCATTCCCATGAACACAATATTAGAAAGTGGTCTGCCGTGATACAGCAAACTTTCCTTATGAATGGCCACCACCTGATCGTAGATCTCATCCGGATTGAGGTTTCGCATTCGCTTCAGTCTGGCAGTGGCACAGAACTTACAATCCAAACTACATCCCACTTGCGAGGAAACACATGCCGTAGTACGCGTCTTGGTAGGAATTAGCACCGATTCAACAATGAGACCATCAAAGAGTTTCACCGCATTTTTAATAGTTCCATCTTTGCTTTTTTGAAGGTTGTCCACCTCAATATGATTGATGACAAAATTGTCCTCGAGCTGTGCGCGGGTCTCCTTTGAAATATTGGTCATGTCGGCAAAGGAATGGATTCCCTTGTTCCAAAGCCATTCATAGACCTGGTTTCCGCGGAAGGCCTTATCACCTGCGCGTTCAAAAAAATCCCTGAGTTCCTGTTTGGAAAGGGCCCGAATGTCTTTTTTTTCTGAAGCCATTTCGGCAAAATTACCACAATTAAGAAGTAGAAAAAAACCTCCTTCGAAGAAAGAGGTTTTTCAAAACAAATAGTATAAGCTTATCGCTTATCTATCACGATCTTTTTGGTAATGTCGTTTTGCGTGTTCTCGTCGAGCAAGTACAGAAAATAAATGCCCGCTTCCATACCTTCCACCCGAATGATATTTTCTGAATTGGAAACCGCACCCGATTTGATCTCCCGTCCTAACATATCAAAAAATCGGTAGCTGAGGTTTGGATACTGCGTATTCATCACCATGATATACTCGTAGGCTGGATTTGGAAACACATCCAGGCTCCCAACAGGCTGCTGGTCGTTGATGCTTAGCGCGTTTTGAAGCAGGTCGATCGTTTGCTGCCCGGTTCCTAACGGATCCAGCCAATCGCTCAATCGGGTTTCGGGGGTGTTACCCGCGACCCATGAAACACCTATTCTTCCATAAACATCGTATTCGCCGTTATTTTCAGTACCCTGGCAAAAGGATTGTCCGGCGTATAGCTGTCCTATGATCCGCCCCTCTTCATTGAATAACGGTGAACCGGAAGACCCACTTTCGGTAGTGCCAATCTCCCATCCATTCCCATTACCAGCCGAAATCCCTTTGATGAGCCATACTTCTGTCTCATTGGCCGTCTCCTTGATGGCACTGTTATCGTCCCGGCATATTTTCATGATATCACCGTTAGGGTGATGAATTCCAACCTGGTATTCCGGGGTATTCTCACTATTGTCCCACCCGGCAAAGATAACATCCCAGGAAGCAGGGATGGGATTATAAAGTTCAACCAGCGCAAAATCACTCACACTGTTATTTGCACGCAATTCGGCGCCGCTCATCGTAAAATTAGTTTGAATGTCCCCGCTTTCTTCCGTAGTACCACAAACAGGGTTCGGGCTCATCCAGTTGAACCGCACCGACCACAATGCAGGATCTGAATTGTCCAAACAATGATTGGCTGTTAATAAATAAGGTGTCTTATCGATAAAGGTGTTATTAACAAGAGCTGCAGTACACAAATGGCCATTACCCAGGTTTAGCAGTGACACTGCTTTCTTGATCAGGTCTTTTTTTCCCTCGAAATCACTTCCTATCGAACAGTTTACATCATAATTACAATCGCCGGAATCATTCAAGCCACGGCCACTATCAACCCATTGGCTCACGCGGCCCATGCGATATCCGTGGATAATGCTTCCTATTTGAAGTTGAACGTCCTCAACGACTTTTTCAGGTTCAAAATATTCTACCAGGATCACGTCGCCGGTAAAAAACCAGGAGCCTAATACCTTAGATTCACGATTGTTCTGCTTTTGATAGGATTTCGACCGCTCGGTGCGGTCCTCGTTGTATAATTGCAAGCGACTACCGGCAGGCAGGTGAAAATCGTTAAAATTGATGCTTAAATTCTTAGCATTCGGTGATTTTACCGCGACCCTCCAAATACGATCACCATTATCGAGGGTGGTCCATACTCCATGGGTGTCAGGATCCAAAACAATTGGACGACTCACCCCATAGCGCCAGGGTTTACTCTTATCGAGATCGTTAATACTATCTTCTCTTTGAATGGCCCTTAGATCCAGTGGGGGTAGATCGATTGGTTCCACCCATTCGAGGTTCATAGTCCAGCTCACAGGAACAGGGTCATTCGAATCCTGTGCAGTCACGGAAACGAAGACGAACATGAAAAGTAAAAGAAGTAAAGATCTTTTCATCCTGGTTATTAGTTGATTGAACCGTTGGGACAGTTAAAGATAAGTCTTTATTCCAATTAAAAAAATTAATTAAAAGGCATAAAAAAACCCCACAGAGTACCTCTATGGAGTCCTTTTTTTAAGATTTTAACGTCTATATGACCAACATGGCATCACCGTAGGTATAGAAGCGATATTTTTCCTTGATCGCTTCGGCATAGGCCTCCTTCACAAATTCGTGTCCCGCAAAGGCGGCAACCATCATTAGCAAAGTGGATTTCGGTGTATGGAAATTGGTCACCATACAATTTGCAATGCTGAATTCGTAGGGTGGAAAAATAAATTTATTCGTCCAACCGGTATATTCATTCAATGTGTTGTTTGACGAGACAGAACTTTCCAGAGATCGCATCACCGTAGTTCCTACGGCACAGATGCGACGTTTTTGCTGAATTCCTCGATTGATGATCTCGGCCGCTTTATCCTGAATAATGATCTCCTCGCTATCCATCTTATGTTTCGAAAGATCCTCTACCTCAACCGGGCTAAACGTACCCAATCCCACATGAAGCGTAACTTCTGCGAAGTTCACGCCCTTTATTTCCAACCGCTTTAAAAGGTGCTTCGAAAAATGTAAACCTGCCGTAGGAGCGGCTACAGCTCCCTCCGTTTTGGCAAAAATAGTTTGATATCGCTCAGCATCCTCCGGTTCAACTTCCCGCTTGATATACTTGGGTAAAGGTGTTTCTCCCAATTCGGTTAACTTGTATCGGAATTCTTCGTAGGAACCGTCGAATAAGAAACGGAGCGTTCGCCCACGTGAAGTCGTATTGTCGATTACTTCGGCAACAAGGGATTCATCTTCTCCAAAATACAATTTGTTTCCAATTCTTATCTTTCGTGCCGGATCTACCAACACATCCCAAAGCCGGGTCTCGCTGTTGAGTTCACGCAAAAGAAATACTTCAATACGTGCGCCGGTCTTTTCTTTATTTCCAAATAGCCTGGCGGGAAATACCTTGGTGTTGTTCAAAACCAGTACATCATCCTCTTCAAAGTAATCGATCAAATCTTTGAACATTTTGTGCTCAATGGTCTTGTCCTCCCGGTTCAATACCATCAATCTTGCTTCATCTCGGTTTGGAGCTGGATATTCGGCCAGCAAATCGCCGGGTAGATCGAAGCTGAAGTTAGATAATTTCATTCCCATAAGTAGTACGTATTTTATTAAGTGGGCAAATATACAACCTCAACATAGGGGTTGTCAAGTAAATGCATGTTTATTATTCGAATTTTACATCCAGTCCCAGGTATTGAAGATCTTGCCAAAAGCCGGGAAAGGATTTTGTAACCACCTTGTAGTCTTCTATACAAATGGGGATCTTCATAGCGAGAGGAGCAAATGCCATGGCCATGCGATGATCGTTGTAGGTGACGATCGATACATTGGCGTTGATCTTTTCAGGAGGTGTCATGTGTAGTGAATCTTCCGTAATTTCTACCGTGGCACCCAACTTTTGTAATTCAGTTTTAAGGGCCTGTAAGCGATCGGTTTCTTTTATTTTCAATGTGTGCAGACCTGTAAGTTGGCAGCTTCGTTTCAACCCCAAACAGCTTACAGCGATGGTTTGCGCAAGGTCGGGAGTATTTGAGAGATCCAGAATGAGAGTCTCGAAACGGGGTTTTCCCACTTTATTGAGTTTAATGGTATGATCTTCTTCTGAAAAGTGGGTTCGAACACCAAATTCCTCGTAAATAGTAGCCAGCGCTGCATCACCTTGTAAACTGTCTTTTTTATAGTTGCTCAAAACCACATTCCCCGATTTGGTTAGAGCGATTAAACTATAGAAATAGGAGGCCGAACTCCAATCACTCTCAACGGTAATTTTGCATTGCTCGACCAGGCGAGTGCTGGGAATGTATATTGTTGTTTCTGAAAACTGAACCGCGACCCCAATTTGACGAAGTAAAGCGGCGGTCATGTTTAAGTAAGGACGTGAGGTGGGTATGCCTTCCAACTCAATTTTCAAGCCGTTGGGGAGCGAAGGAGCGATTAACATCAGGGCCGAAATGTACTGACTGCTCGTACCGGCATGTATCTTCACTTCAGCTTTGATTAGTTCCTTTCCGAAGATACGGAGCGGGGGAAATCCTTCCCTATGAACATAATCGATCTTAGCCCCCAGGTCCTGTAATGCCTCCACCAAAAGTTTGATAGGACGCTCCCTCATCCGTTCACTTCCGGTGAGTAGTACATCCAAATTTTTTCTGGTTGCGAAATATGCTGTTAAGAATCGCATGGCAGTACCCGCGTGGTGCACATCGATCTCACCCCAACCTTTTTGTAAGGCTTTTTGTAGCACCTGAGTGTCATCACTCTCAGACAGATTCTCAATTTTAATTTGAGGATACAAAGCTTTCAGGATCAGCAGACGATTGGACTCGCTCTTGGAACCGGTAACCTGAATGGATCCATCGATCTCATGATCTAAATCATGTGTTAGCCAAACTGTCATTTGCGTTTTTCTTCACGTTTCATTCGGGCCCAAAATTTACCATATGTTACCATAAATCCTGCAATGAAACCTGCCAACGGAACCATCCAAACCTTAGAAGACGCCATGAGCAGGGATAGAAATTTCTCCGAAAATCCAGTGGCGATCCATTGTAATACCAACAAAATTAGTAAGTACATAAAACTAAGAAACCAAACAGATCTCCAGAATCCCGGATAGCGAATAATTTTTCTGAACATTACTTCAATTTTTCATTTCCATGATGGCGGTCATGATCACGCTTCGCTTTCAGAGACATTTTTTTGGCAAAAGCTTTTTCCAAATCAACTCCCGTCTGATTGGCAAGGCAGAGCACCACAAATATAACATCGGCTAGTTCTTCACCAAGATCCTTGTCTTTATCGCTTTCTTTTTCACTTTGTTCCCCATAGCGTCTTGCGATGATGCGAGCCACCTCACCCACCTC
>JABDNM010000045.1 GCA_013043825.1 Flavobacteriaceae bacterium | reverse complement strand
GTTTTATAGGAATATCCCACAGAAAAGGAACGTATCTTTCGGTATTGACCATTTATGCGTACCACGGGGGAAATTGAAACAGTGGTGTAGATCTTTCCCAATCCGGTTGTACTATTGATCCAGTATTTTGGCTGGTTTGGCACCAAATCCTTGTTTATCCGTTTCATTTCAGAAGATGAAAGTGTACCGTAGTTGATATTGCTTACCACCACAGAGTTTTCGTTGGCAAAACCGTTATCTACCCATTGATGCTGGTATAAAAGCTGGTCCCGTTCAAGTTGGAGGTTGATCTTGGAAAGTATACGCTCGCGTTTCTCTTCGGCGGTAAGGGTGGAGGGGTTAAGACTGGAAGCACTCGAATAATCGATCTCATCCCAATAGATGGTTACATTCTTCTGCTGCGCAAATGCAATACCGGCTAGAAGAAAACCAATACATAGCAATATAATTTTTCTCATCATAACAAATAACGCTTCAAAGATACACTTAGTATAAGGTATGGATCAAAGTTTTCGAACAAATTCACAGGGGGTATAATAATTCAAAACGCGGTACGTTAATAGTTTGGTCGGTCTAATAACGACAACCATTACAGTGCATTATTATTAAAATAATATTGCTCTTTTATCGTTAATTACTATATTGCGAACCCAATTTTTTCATATTTGAAACTATGAACTTTAGAAAAAACCTATCATTAACGCTATTTATCGCGGTAGCTGCAGCCACACTTTTGGTTAGTTGTAGTAAGTCGAGAGACTACAAAAACAGCTCTAGGGCTACCGGATGGAAAATGAACGCCAAAGAAGGCGGTTTTCAGTACAATCCCAAGGCGAAAGAGCAGGAAACCGGCCCCGGTCTCGTATTTATTGAAGGCGGAACCTTTACCATGGGTAGGGTCCAGGATGACCCTATGCACGATTGGAATAACGCTCCCAACCAACAGCACGTTCAGTCCTTTTACATGGACGAAACTGAGGTTACCAATTTAATGTACCTCGAGTACCTTGATTGGATCAAACAAGTTTTCCCACCAAGTGATGACAATTACCGTCGAATCTATGAAGGTGCGGTGCCAGATACGCTGGTTTGGAGAAACCGATTGGGTTACAATGAAGTAATGACCAATAACTACCTTCGCCATCCAGCCTATGCAAACTACCCCGTCGTTGGCGTTAGTTGGGTACAGGCCGTGGAATTCAGTAACTGGAGAAGTGACCGTGTGAATGAAGCTATTCTTGAAGAATCAGGAATTACTTCAAGAAATGCCCGTTATGATGTAAAACCGGGTGAAACATTCAGTACAGAAACATATTTAAACGCTCCTACACTGGCCTATGGTGGAAATGATTCCATTACCAGAGGAGGAAAGCGTTCTGAGTCCTTGATGAAAAGGAATGAAGATAGTACCAACCTATACGTGCAGCGTAAAGACGGGTTGTTGTTACCTTCCTACCGACTTCCAACCGAAGCCGAATGGGAATACGCAGCCTTAGGACTTGTTGGACTGCGAAGCTATAATGTATATCGCGGTAGAAAAAAATATCCATGGGACGGTAAATATACCCGATCAGGACAGCGAAGAACTCGTGGTGACCAATTGGCCAACTTTAAGCAAGGTGATGGTGACTACGGTGGAATTGCCGGATGGAGTGACGATGGCGCCGATATTACCGCAGAGATCAAATCCTATGAACCAAACGACTATGGCCTGTATGATATGGCCGGAAACGTTGCCGAATGGGTGGCCGATGTGTACCGACCAATCGTTGATGACGAATTTAACGACTTCAACTACTACAGAGGGAACGTATACACCAAGAATGCCATTGGCGATGATGGGAAAGTAAAGGTAGTTACAGCCGATTCTATCGTCTATGATACATTAAGCAACGGAAAAATAGTTGCCAGAAACCTTCCAGGAGAGATCCTACAGGTTCCTGTTGATGAAAATGAAACGTACTTAAGAACCAACTTCTCTGAAAGCGATAACCGCGATTACCGCGATGGAGATAAGAGATCTACTCGTTACTACCAGTCCTTCGGAAGTGAAGATGAAGATGAGTTGGATGACAACAAGCGTATGTACAACTC
>JABDNM010000024.1 GCA_013043825.1 Flavobacteriaceae bacterium | reverse complement strand
GCGGGCAGGAGATTATACCATAGAAGTTGTCGCTGAAGGCTATGAAGAATTCACTTCCGAAGTGATCACTGTAACCGCCGACGAATGCCATGTGATCCCCGAGGTGATCGAAATTCAGTTACAACCCCTTTAATTCCTTCCTTCCTCATCTGGGTAGAATAGGTATACGGGATCACTCTGCCAATATTCCTTACTATCAACATCCAACAGAGTAACTGGCCCGCGAAATGCAGCTCCGGTATCGATATTCCACACATTGGCAAAATTCAAGGGGGAGGTAGACCCCAATCGTGTAACCGGTGTGTGACCAATGTAGATCTCGTGAAAAAGCTTTAACCGGGCAGGATAATTAGGATGTTCTAAATCGAGATCGGGATCCAGGCAGCGCGCCGTTTCCCAAAGCGTTCGATCCCAAAATACCAGGTTTCTGAAATACTCATGCTGAGGACCATGAAGATTGGTAAAGCCTGCATGAATAAACAACCGGTTGTGATCATCGATATGGAAATTCTTCAAATTTTCATAGAATAGCAGGTGCTTTTGCAGTTCGTCGGAAGCTAGATCGCGATAGCTCAATTTGGTTGCTGTGCCTCCGTGCATGTCCCACATGGGATTATCTTCGCCCTGCTTCAAAAAGCGATGGGTAAGCCAGTCATGATTGCCACGTATAAAAATACAATCGAACTTTTCAGCAAAATCAATCAAAAAAGAAACGGTTTCTGCCGCCTCGCTCCAACCGTCCACATAGTCTCCCAGGAAAACGAATTGGTCCTCGGCTTGTGGTTCAGCTCGTTCAAGGCCTTGCTGCAAGCCCTTCAAACCTCCATGAATGTCTCCAACTACTAAGCTTCTCATCCTGATTGATCAATTATAAGTACGATCACCGCGATCACTAACAAGATAGCAACGACAAACAGGAAGATCTTCCAAAAAGAATAGGGTCGTTTCCCGGCGATCTCACCACTTTGGCCATTGACAAAGAAATTATATCGTTTTCCATTATAGGCGTAGGCACTCACGTAAACTGGTAACAGGATGTGTTTGAAGGTTTCTTCCGAAAGGGACATATTAAGCGAGCTAATACGTTGAGTATCACCTCCTATATCTCGTCTAGCCCATCGATCTGCAATCACGCGAGCTTCTTTATTAGCTTCCAAATGGCCTTCTTTCAGGGGGATCGTGTATTTTTCTGTTACAAAACCAGCCAAATAACTGCTATCGAATGGTTGCAATATGTTGAGGTTCCAGCGGGTGATCTTCCTGGGGATCACCCCCCGTTTTTGTAAGGAAGCCTTAACCAGTGTATCGTCTATAAAGCCCGAAATACTTCCGCTGGCGGGAGTCCACCGCGTGCGACGTTCCTGTCGGGTCCGAGTAACCGTTTTCCCATTGACCGTCGTGGTATAGGGAACCGAGACATAATAGTAGTCCCCACGTTGCCCGGTATAGGTTGCCTGAAGCTGTGCATCGAAGGTCCAATAGGGAACATACAGCCCTTTCGTATTTTTTGGGTCCAGCGTGGCTCGCATTAGGTTATTGGGAGCCCACCACAGGCCCTTGACCCATTTTCGAAAAATAAGATGTGCTTTTCCCTGGTCGATCTGAAAGGGTAAAATAGCACCCGGGAGGATCCATTCTTCAGTTTTCGCATCTTCAATGATTAGTGGAGAACTGCAATAGACACAATGCAACGATTTATAATTCTCTTCAATGTGCTGGTTGGCTCCACAATTCTTACACTGAAGCATGGAAATGGCTTCACTGTGCGATTGTGACCCGAGCGAGTCCAAGTAGGGTTTTAATTCCAGTTCCTCGAAACCATCTTCTGAAGGAGGAATTTCCTGGGTATGACCACAATACTGGCATTCCAATTCGGTTGTCCCTGGCGCATACAGCAATTCCGCGCCACAATTGACGCAGGATTTCTTTAGCTCTGTTGTTTGCTCAGGTGTGGGTTGCATATGAATTATTCATTGCAAAATGCCGCCTCTAATTGGGTAATGGTGGTGGAGTGCTTCCTCCCAAAAAGGCCTTCAGTTCTTCTACATCTTTGATGGCTGTCCAATTACCCATTCCCTGCTTCCAAACCAGGGTTTCTTTATTCACAGTACGGTTGGCAAATAAAGCTCCTAGTTGCTCGTAATTCACCGGACCGGCTTGCTGTCCATTGACGGCATAAAAATACTGGGTAGCCTGGGGGATGGGAGGTGGAGCGGCTGTGGCTTGCTGTTGGGGTGGCATTTGCTGGGCACCCATTTGAGGGGCCATCATTCCTCCCATTTGCTGTGCCAGGACAAATCCCATTCCCATTCCCATTCCGGCACCTGCGGTACCACCTTCCTGCTTGGCAGCGGCTTCGATGGCTTTTGCCGTCTTGAATTTCGTCAATTTATCCAGGTCCAGTTTGTCAATGCGGCTGTATTCGAAGATCTCTTTTTTGAGGTCCTCCGGCATAGAAACATTTTCAATAAAGAATTTTTCCAGGGAAATCCCTACACTTTCGAACTCGGGCTGCATCACTTCTTTGCAAGTCTCACTAAGTTCTGTGGTATTTGCAGCATACAACTCAATGGGAAGATTGGCTTCTCCTACCGTATCGGTAAAGCGTGTCGCGATCAAACTCTTGAGGTGTTCGTTGATCTCGAAATTGGTGAAGTTATTGTCGGTTCCAACGATATCGACGATAAACTTACCTGGATCGCTTATTTTGAATGCATAGGTTCCAAAAGCACGAATCTCAACCAAACCAAAACGCTCGTCATTCAGTGTAATTGGATTCTTGGTTCCCCATTTCTCGTCGGTAAAGAGGTGGGTGTTCACAAAATAGACTTCCGCCTTGAACGGACTATTAAAACCATACTTCCAACCCTTTAAGGTCGCAAGGATAGGCAGGTTTTGTGTATTCAGGGTATAGGTGCCCGGTTCAAACACATCGGCCAGTTGTCCTTCGTTGATAAAAACGGCGGTTTGCCCTTCCCGAACGATTAATTTGGCGTTATTTTTTATTTCATTTTGATAGCGTTCGAAGCGATGACAAATGGTATCATCAGTATAGTCCAGCCATTCGATGATGTCAATAAATTCGTTACTAAGTTTTTCTTTGATTTTGTCAAATAGTCCCATAAAAATTGGATTAAAATTTTGGTTATTAAAGATAGGAAATTAAAGAAAAGCATTTTCAACTGTACTTTACTTTCCGAAGAATTCGTACCGATTCTTTAAATGATTGGTATACATTACCGTCGATTTGTTTCAAAATGGGTTTGGCCTCCATCAATTTTTCTTTAGAGTCTTCAAAATCGTTTAAATAACAAATAAGGTAGGAGGCGGGCAACGATTGCAAGTCTTTTTTCTCTTGCCCGTTCAAAGGAATATTTTTTTTTAGTTTCTCCAACAGTGAGTTATTCGCATTGTATATATGGTATAAAGTACGTTTGTTGAATTGAGGAGGCTCGAAGATTAGTTCGGTATTCATATTGTAAAACCCATTTTCGTAAAAGGTGATAGTCAATTCCTCCAACGGGTAGTATCGATAGTTTTTATTCACTCCCAGGTGTACATATTCTGTTATCTTAAATTCATCCTCAGAATAGGAAATGCTTATTTCGTCCAGGGCCGAATAAAACAATCGCACTTGTTCGTTGATAAGTTCAATATCCACCCGGGAATAGTAGGTTTCGTCCTTTACTTCCTTCTTGATTCCTGCCCAGCACAATACGAATTGTTCCTTGAACACCTTATAAGCTGCGTCCAGGTCGCTGTGGCGATGGTTGATGAAATCCAGCACGCCGTCCAGGGTGAGTTCGATGTTGTTCTTGGCTTGGTTCTCAATGGAGCGAACGATCTTAGAATTCACATCTTTTATCTCAATGTCGAAGTCTTTGGGCATGGAGATGCTGCCATCTCGCATAAAAATGGAGCCACCCCAGTATTTCCAGATATTTTTACGAAGTGAGGTGATCTCACCGGTAGGTCGAATCGTTACCAACCCCACTACCTTGTCATCGGGCAGGTGTGGGAACATAACATTTTCATAGGAGATGATGGGCGGGTTCGCCAGGTAGGCGTTGACCAGGTTCTGGATCTTGCTGTCGTCGAAGAAATCTACCCCATTGATCTCATTGCCTTCATCTTCTACACCAATTACAATATAACTATTGTTGTTCGGGTTGCTGTTGCTCAAGGCACAGATATGCTTCAGGAATTTGGCCTTCCCTTCCCTGGATCCCAGGTCAATCTTCCGCTTTTTATCATAGAAACTGCTCTCATCGTTATGAGCTAGGAGGTTTTTGATAAGTAAGCGTTTGTTGATCATTGTTTATTGAGTTTTTATCAAGGAACTTTGTGTCCCTGACTTGCCACGAGCAGCTTGAACCAGTCAACCTCGGTCAATGGAATAGATAAAGCCTGAGCAGCCAAATCGATCCTTTCCAGATTGGTCGTCCCTATCACCGGATGAATTCTCGCCGGATGTTTCAGGATCCAGCCCAGTGCAAGCTGGTCTATGGTTGCCTCGTATTTTTTGCTGAGTTCTTTTAATACAGCATGTATTCTTCTGGTTTGATGGTCATCGACTTTAAATACTGAACCTAATGGGCTCCAGCACATGGGGGTGATCTTTTGAATCATCATATGGTCCAGGCTCCCATTGAACAAGGCATCGGTAGCCGTGAGCGAAAACTCTATCTGGTTGGCAGACACCGTATTTTTTGTCGAGACCAAATCGGTTTGAAAGGGAGTAAAGTTGGACACTCCGAAGGCTTTTATTTTTCCTTCGGAAGTAAGTTTATCGATGGCTTTCGCGATCTCGTCGGGTTCCATCAAGGGGCTTGGTCGATGGAGCAACAACAGATCCAGGTAATCTGCCTTAAGGTCGGCGATGGATTTCTCGGCACTCCAGATGATATAATCTGCATTGTATTGGTAATGTTTAATCTTATTATCCCGCGTTTTGCCAATGTATTGGATCCCACATTTTGAAATGAGCTCTAGGTCTTCACGGGCAATTCCACTTTGGGCAAAGGCCTTACCAAAATCTGTTTCGGTGGTATAATCGCCATAGATATCGGCATGATCGAAGGTGGTGATCCCTTGCTCAATACAATGATGCAGGGTAGTTACCATTTCTTTTTTCGAAAGTTGCTTTCCCCAGGCACCCCAGGTCATACAGCCTTGAATTATACTTGAAAATTTTTTTAACATGAGTTATTTTTATGGCTTTTTAAAATTAAAACATTGAAATAATTAAATAAGGCCTCAGCCCCTTTATTTACAATAATTTTTAACCAATTGTTAACAGCAAATTTCAGTATTAATATTGAATTTGCAGACCATTGAAAAACCGACGAAGTTTTTGAAATAAAATACATATGGAACAAACAGCTACTGCCCTGGATATAGGAGCGTTAAATGAAAAAATTGAAAAGGAGAGTGCTTTTGTCGATATCCTTACCCTGGAGATCAACAAAGTCATTGTAGGTCAAAAGCACATGGTCGAGCGTTTACTTATTGGATTGCTGGGCCAGGGGCACATATTGCTGGAAGGGGTGCCGGGTCTTGCGAAAACCCTGGCCATTAATACCCTTTCGAAGGCGGTGCATGGTTCGTTCAGTCGAATTCAGTTCACCCCCGACCTGCTTCCCGCCGATGTGATTGGGACGATGATCTACAATATGAAAGCCGGCGACTTCAGTATTAAAAAAGGCCCCATTTTCGCCAATTTCGTGCTTGCCGATGAGATCAACCGTGCTCCGGCAAAGGTGCAATCTGCATTGCTTGAAGCGATGCAGGAGAAACAAGTGACCATTGGGGAAGAAACGTTTATTTTGGACAAACCCTTCCTGGTGATGGCCACACAAAACCCCATCGAACAAGAAGGTACATACCCCTTACCGGAAGCGCAGGTGGATCGATTTATGCTGAAGACAGTCATCGACTACCCCAAGCTGGAGGAAGAACAACTTATCATTCGCCAGAATTTAAAAGGCGATTTCGACGAGATCAACCCAGTGGTAACCTTGGACCAGATTAAAAGGGCGCAAGAAGCCGTTCGGGAGGTGTATATGGACGAAAAGATCGAAAAATACATTTTGGATATCATTTTCGCCACACGGAACCCTGAGAATTTTGGGTTGAAGGATATTAAACCTTTGATCAGCTTCGGGGCTTCACCCCGAGGGAGTATCAATCTCGCAGGAGCGGCAAAATGCTACGCCTTCATCAAGCGTCGTGGATATGTTGTTCCCGAAGATGTCCGGGCCGTCGTTCACGATGTACTTAGACATCGTATTGGAATTACCTACGAAGCCGAGGCAGAGAACATCACTTCAGAAGATATTATAAACAAGATCGTTAACGTCATCGAAGTACCTTAAGGATTTTTGAGGTTGAAAGTACGATCTACGATTTGCGAATCTGAATAAGCTTCGTATCGTAAATCGCGCACTTGCCCTGAGTTTGTGAAAGGGGCGTAATTCGTAAAATCAAAAATGGATACCAAAGAGCTTCTAAAAAAAGTACGTAAGATCGAGATCAAGACGCGCCGCCTGAGCGATCACGTTTTTGGTGGAGAATACCACAGTACCTTCAAGGGTCGTGGTATGACTTTCAGTGAAGTACGACAGTATCAATTTGGGGACGACGTGCGTAGTATCGACTGGAATGTAACTGCTCGCTACAACGAACCTTTTGTCAAGGTGTTTGAGGAAGAAAGGGAGCTCACCCTTATGCTCATGGTGGACGTGAGTGGTTCCGAGCTTTTTGGAACAGACACCCAATTCAAAAATGAGATCATCACCGAGATCGCTGCCACCCTGGCGTTCTCCGCCATGCAAAACAACGATAAGACCGGATTGATCCTGTTTTCCGATCAAGTGGAACTCTTTATTCCACCAAAAAAGGGGAAATCACACGTGCTCCGAATTATCCGGGAACTAATCGAATTCCAACCACAAAGTAAAAAGACAGACATCGCAGAGGCACTGAGATTCCTGTCCAATGTGATGAAAAAGAAGGCCATTGTTTTTGTATTGTCTGACTTTATTACGGAGAATTACAGTGAAACTTTGAGAATCGCTGCCAAAAAACACGATGTTACCGGAATACGTGTCTACGACAGAAGGGAAGAGACCATGCCCAACCTGGGGATGGTGCAAATGGAAGATGAAGAAACCGGAGAATTGATGCTGGTCAATACCTCCTCAAAAGGGGTGCGAAACAATTATTACAGCTTCTATCGAGAGCGTGTCGACGAGTTCAACGAAGCGTTTATGAAGAGCGGTGCTGGTGTATTGAGTTGTCGGGTGGATGAAAGTTATGTGAAAAAATTACTGGGATATTTTAAAAGACGATAGTATAAAGATGTTGGATTGGAGTAGAATTAAAGAACCGTTGTCATTTCCGTCGGTGTTGGCGCACAGGAATCTCATGACCCTGCTCTTGCTTTTCTTCGTTTTCAACTTAAATGCCCAGGTTAAGACTTCGATAGACACCCTGCTCATTCGCATTGGGGAAGAGATAGAATATACCATTGAAGTGGAGGCAGACACTACCGCTTTGGTCCTTTTTCCGGAGGGACAGAGTTTTCAGCCCCTGGAAGTGATCGATTCTTATGCAGTAGATACAAGTTATGCCGAAGCCAAATTCAGGCTCATCAAAAAATACGGACTTACCCAGTTCGATTCTGGCAGGTATAAATTGCCTTCCCAGCGAGTCATGATCGACGACCGTCCCTTTTTAACAGATTCTGCCCTGGTGGAAGTGCGGGATGTACCCGTGGACACCACCAAGCAAAAAATGTTCGATATAAAGCCTGCAATCGATGTGGACAGGCCGCCATTCGATTTTAAGAGACTACTCTACTGGCTGCTGCCGCTGCTTCTACTAGGAGGCCTCGTCTATTTTTTATTCCGAAGAAAGAAGCGAAGAGAAGAACGTGAACGACAATTACCTCCTTACGAAGAAGCTCTCGAAGCATTGCGAAAATTGGATGAATCTGAATTACTTACTGAAAGCAAATCCAAGGCCTACTACACTTCCCTAACCGAAATTGTAAAGCGCTATATCGACCGCGAGGTGGATGAAACCGCTTTGGAAAGTACCACCGACGAGTTGATCGAACGACTTCAATTGCATAAGGACGCGGGGCATTTTGACTTCGATACGGAGACTATCAAAAAACTAGATGTCATTTTAAAACGTGCCGATCTCGTAAAATTCGCAAAAATGCAGCAGGAAATTGGGCAGGCCCGGGCCGATCGATCTTCTATCGAAGAGATCATTAACGCAACACATGAAGCCATTCCTGAGCCTACGGAAGAAGAACTACTGGAGAATGAAGCATACCTGGAAGCCCTGGCAAAGAAGAAAAAACGAAAACAATGGATTCAGGGCATTGCCGCCGGCGTTTTAATATTATTATTGACGGCTGCGGTGTATGGTAGTATAACCGGTTTCGATAATTTACGAGACAAAGTACTTGGAAATGCGATGAGGGAGTTGGCAGAGGGACAATGGTATAAAAGTGAATATGGAAATCCCGCGGTAATCGTGGAAACTCCGGAAGTCCTCAAACGTAAGGATGTGAAGATCCCGGAGGAATCCAGTGGAGTGATCCTGTCAAGTGATCACTTTGAGTATGGCAAGTTCAAGGAGCAATTTTATATTTCTGTGAGTTCCAGCGAGTACAACCCTCAGGTTTTAGAAGTTCAACCCATCGATCTTAGTATGATCCTGGAGGGAGTATTGAAGGAGATCGAAGATCGTGGGGCCATCAACCTGGTGGTAAAGCAGGAAACGTTTTCTACCGAAGCAGGTATCGAAGGAATTAAAGCCTATGGTGATTTCAATCTGAAGTTGCCTAACGGAAAGATCAGTAAGGATCCGGCAGCATATGAAGTTTTACTATTTCAACAAGAGCAGGGGACTCAACTTATATCGATCGTCTATAAAAAGGAAGACTTTTACGCCGTTCTGGTAAAGGACCGAGTGATCAATTCGGTTGAACTCGAGTTGCAAAATAGTGGCCAACCTAAACCAAAACAAGAATAATGCGAACTTTTGAATATGTAAATCCCGAGTTTTTCTGGCTGTTGCTATTGCTTCCGTTGCTGGTACTTTGGTATATTCTAAAAAGGAACAAACAAACCGCAGAGCTGAAGATCTCCAGCTTAAAAGGCTTCAAAACCCCCAGAAACTGGTTGGCGAAATTGAAACCGCTTCTTTTCATTTTACGTCTCCTGGCACTTGCTGCAATTATTGTTGGGCTAACGCGCCCCAGGGATGTGGACGAAAGCACTAAGATAAAAACAACCAGCGGGATCGATATTGTCATGGCGATCGATGTTTCGGCAAGCATGCTCGCACGGGATCTAAAACCAAACAGATTGGAATCTCTTAAGGCTGTCGCCGCCAGATTCATCAATGCACGCCCTAACGATCGCATTGGATTGGTGGAATATGCCGGAGAGAGTTTCACTAAAACA
This sequence comes from Flavobacteriaceae bacterium, assembly GCA_013043825.1. Lineage (GTDB taxonomy): Bacteria > Bacteroidota > Bacteroidia > Flavobacteriales > Flavobacteriaceae > Aureisphaera. The sequence goes on along the minus strand of JABDNM010000024.1, from coordinate 10,556 downwards.
CCACTTACCAGCGACAAAAGTATTGTGCTCTCTTCTCTTAAAAGTATTAAATACAACACCATCATCGAAGGTGGAACAGCCATTGGAATGGGGCTGGCGACTGCCGTTAACCGCTTGAAGGAAAGCAGAGCGAAAAGTAAAGTGATCATCCTCCTTACAGATGGAGTGAACAACTCTGGGTTTATCGACCCAAAGATCGCCAGTGAGCTGGCGGTGGAATTCGGGATCAAGGTCTACACCATCGGTTTGGGAACCAATGGTATGGCGGTATCACCCATTGGGATTCTTCCCAATGGAAAGTTTCAGTATGGCAATGTACCCGTCGAGATCGATGAGGAATTGTTGAAGGAGATCGCGAAGACAACAGGGGGAGAATATTTTAGAGCGACAAGCAGCACCCGATTGAGTGAGATCTATGAACAGATCAATAAACTGGAGAAGACAGAGATCGAAGAATTTAGATTTAAAAGTTATGACGAAAAGTTCAGATATCTTGTCCTGTTAGCTCTGGGATTACTGGGCTTGGAATTGTTATTACGATATACCGTGTTCAGAAGTTTTGTTTAAATTATGTATCAGTTAGAAGAACCCATATATTTTTATGTACTCTTTGCCATTCCGGTGATCGCGCTGTTGTTCCTGTTGGTTTTGGTGTGGCGTAAACGGGCACAGGACAAGTTTGCCAATCCGGTGTTACTTCGGAAACTGAGCCCCAATCGATCCATCTTCAAATCGATTTTAAAGTTCATCGTGCTATCGTTGGCCCTGGCCTGTATTAGTTTCGCCCTCGTAAATCCGAAAATAGGCACAAAACTGGAAACCGTGAAGCGCGAGGGAGTAGATGTGGTATTTGCCCTGGATGTATCGAAAAGCATGCTGGCCCAGGACGTGGCACCCAACCGACTTCAGAAATCGAAACAATTGGTTACCCAGATCATCAACAGCCTGGCTGGGGACCGAATTGGGATCATTGGCTATGCCGGAAGTGCCTTTCCGCAGGTGCCTATTACAACCGATTTCTCATCGGCCAAACTGTTTCTAAGCAGCATGAATACCGATATGGTTTCCTCGCAGGGAACTGCTATCAACGAAGCTATTGCCATGGCTCAAACCTATTATAATGATGAGGAACAAACCAACCGGGTGCTATTCATTGTTAGTGATGGAGAGGATCATGAGGGGAATGTTGGTCCGGTTGTCGAGGAGGCCGTTAATCAAGGGATAAAGATATTTACCATTGGTGTAGGGACCGAGCGGGGAGAAAAGATCCCTATCACCCGTAATGGGGTCCTTCAGAATTACAAAAGAGATGAAAACAACGAAGTGGTCATCACCAAGCTGAATATAGAAACGCTGAACGAGATCGCAACTCTTGGCGGGGGGCAATACATTGAAGGCTCCAGCACCAAAGACGTTGTGGAAGAAGTTACCGCCATTCTGAATGGAATGGATAAGACCGAATTTGAAGCCAAGCAATTCACCGATTTTAAGGACCAGTATCAATGGTTTTTGTTCGGGGCATTATTTTTGTTAGTGATCGATGTATTACTATTGGAACGCAAAACCGGTTGGTTGAAAAAGTTGAACCTGTTTAATGAAAGAACGTAAGATGAAAATGAAGCAACATAGAAGGACGATATCGAAAAGTACTTGTTTTATTTTACTCCTTTTCTTCTTCGGAATTGGACATGCCCAGGATAAAAAACCCAGCAAGCAGGAAAAGGAATTACTTAAAAAGACCCAGCTTTACTTAAATGAGGGGAATGAAGAGATCGCCGATGAAAATTTTCCGGAGGCTGAGGTGAACTACCGAAAGGCAATTGCCATTAGCCCTTCCGAAGAAATTGGAAAATACAACCTAGGGAATGCCTACTACAATGAGGCGAAGAACAGGGATGCCATGCGCAGATTTGCTCAGGCGGCGTCTATTTCCGAGTCCAAAAAAGAGAAGCACAGAGCCTTCCACAACCTGGGAAATACGTTCATGAATGAAAAAAAGTATCAGGAAGCGGTTGAAGCGTATAAAAATGCGCTTCGGAATAATCCCACCGATGATGAAACTCGTTACAACCTTGCATTAGCGAAGGACCTTCTCGAAAAGAATCCGCCTCAGGGAGGGGACGGAGAGAACGATAACAAGGACCAAAAGGAGAACGAGGACCAAAACCAGGACCAGAAGGAGAACCAGGAAGACGGAAAAGATAAAGAGGGAGACGAAGGAGAGGAGAAAGAAGATGAGAATAAGGGTGACGAAAAAGATGAGAATAAGGAAGGAGACAATGAGGAGGATAAAGGAAAACCCGATCAGCCCAAAGATCAGAAAGAAGGTGATGAAAAGGAGGAAAAGAAGCCTCAGCAGCAGCCTGTTCCTGGTCAGTTATCACCACAACAGATCAAGAATTTGTTGGAGGCCATGAACAATGAAGAAAAGAAGGTACAGGACAAGATCAATGCACAGCGCCAAAAAGGTGCTAAAGTAAAATCGAATAAGGACTGGTGATCATGCAGTGGAAATGGTTAACATATTTATTTTTTCTACTCTTCTGCTCTACCATGGTTACGGCACAGATAACGTTCGAAGCCAAGGTAAGTAAGAAGCGCCTTGGCGTCAACGAACGTCTGCGGGTGGATTTTGAAATGAACCAGGACGGTGATAATTTCAATCCGCCGGATTTTGCCGGATTTCGAATCGTGGGAGGTCCCAACCAGGCGATAAGTAATTCATACATCAATGGCAAACGCAGCTATTCCAAGACCTATTCCTATTTCCTGGCGCCTCAGCGACAAGGTCAGTTCACCATTGCACAGGCCAGCATTGAGATCGATGGACAAACTTATAAAACTACTCCTGTAACGGTTCAGGTCACCGCCGCGGTCGATAAGCCCAAAGATGAAAACGACGCAGATTATCTCGCCAGCGAGAACGTACATTTGGTCGCCGAAGTCTCTAATAGTAACCCGTATTTGAGCGAGGCGATTACCGTGACCTATAAGTTGTACGTTTCCAATGAAGTTAGTATTACCAGTAATTGGAGAGAGATTGATACCCCAAAGTATGCCGATTTCTGGAGTCAGAATATTGATAGCCGCGGCAACTACAAGATCTACGAGGGACAGTTCCGGGGAGAGAATTACCGCTATGTCGTTTTGCGCACCACGGTCCTTTATCCACAAAAGACGGGAAAATTAACTATAGAACCATTAACCTTAGATGTTCCCATTGATGTTAGGTCGAACAGGAGGGATCTTTTTGGGCGGTACTTAATGACCCGGGTAAATAAGACAATTTCTGCCGGAAATCGTATTATCGATGTCAAACCCTTACCACAGGAAGGCAAACCTATTAATTTCACGGGTGCTGTGGGAGATTTCCAATTCGAAGTAACTTCCAATAAAACCCAATTGGACGCTAATGAATCCATGGAATTGTCGGTCAAAGTTTCGGGCACAGGCAACCTAAAACTGTTCGATCTTCCATCCTTAAAATTGCCCAGTTCACTGGAAGTTTACGAGCCTACAAGGGCCGATGAAATTACCACCCAGCGCACGGGGATGCGAGGTTCGATGGTAGAAAACTATACCGTGGTACCGCAATTCAAGGGAACTTATCCCATTCGACCCATTTCGTTTTCTTACTTCAATCCGAAAACTGCTACCTATACCACCATTTCTTCCAAAGAGTTGATCGTTGATGTAGAGAATGGCCCCGTGAGCGCAGAAAATGAAATTAATGAGTCCTTGAACAATGGCAAGCAGGCAGTAGTCCTTCAAAATGAACAGTTCAAGTATATCAAATTAAGCCCAGACCTGCAGCCCGTAATTAAAGAGCAGTTCTTTAAATCGAAAATATTCTGGTCATTGTTGGCCGCGCCCTTCCTTATTATTCCATTATTTATCCTCGTGGGAAGAAAGCGAAAGCAGCGACTGGCCGATATTGAAGGTAACCGACAGCGACGGGCTACAAAATTGGCCAAAAGGTATTTGAGCGAAGCAAAGAAGAATATGGTGGAGAAGGCCAATTTTTATGAAGCCCTGGAGCGGGCATTGCACAATTACCTTAAGGCCAAATTGAGTATTGAGACCAGTGAGATGGAAAAAACCCGCATTGCCAATTTACTGGCGGGACGTGCCGTTATGCCTAGCGTGGTCGACGATTTCCTAAACCTGTTGAAAAGCTGCGAATATGCACGATATACCCCGGCTTCCGATGTAACGATTCGGGAGGATTACGATTTGGCTGTGAAAACTATTTCTAACATCGATAAACAACTGCAATAGTCCATGAAAAAGATGAAAAGAGGCCTGTTGGTTTTAACGTTGTTCGTTGCTTATCTAGTAAATGCACAAAGTAGTGCTCTTTTTGAGCAAGGGAAGCAGCAGTACAAGCAGGAAAAATACCAGGAAGCCATCAATAATTGGATGAAGATCGTTGATGCGGGGGAACATTCTGCCGCCTTGTACTTCAATATTGGGAATGCATATTATAAGATGAATAGTATAGGACCCAGTATCTATTTCTATGAAAAGGCACTGCAGTTGGACCCCAATGACCAGGAAATTCTGAATAACCTAGCTTTTGCGCGAAATGCTACCGTAGATTCCATTGAACCCTTACCGCAAACTATTTTTGCTAAATGGGATTCTGAATTGGCTAGTTGGTTAAGCTTTGAGGGATGGGCCTGGGTGACCGTGTTGAGCGCCTTCGGTTTCGCCATACTATTTTTAAGCTACTATTTTACCAGTTATTCCATGCGGAAGCGGTTGCTTTTCGCAGGGGCGTTGATCTTTATCTTTGTGCTTTTTACGGCCTTTGTAATGAGTTTCAGAACGTACGACAGGCAAATGAATGATCAACCGGCTATTGTATTTGCTGAAAGTACAGAGGTGAAAAGCGACCCCAGAATGAAGGGAGAAACCTCATTTATGTTGCACGAGGGCACAAAAGTGCAGATACTTGCGGAAGATGGCGATTGGTATCGAATACAGATTGCCGATGGGAAAGATGGCTGGATGCTGAAAGACGACCTTCGTGAACTATGACCTAGGTGGAAGTTTCCTCCGGGATCGCTTCCTCCTCATTCGTTTCGCCTTTGAACCTGGCCATGACCTCCGGGATAACTAGCGGAGCTAACGCGGCTACCGGACCATATAAAACAGAATTTTCCTTCTTTTCTTCAGAAATAACATAACCTGTGACATTCGAAGAATCGAAGAACATGAAAAATACGCTGATGATAAAAGCGTACTGAAGCACAGCAAAAACACCTCCCAGAAGTTTATTTAGCAAACCCAAAGCGGCAAAATCGGCTATTTTGGTAAGGAATTTTCCGGCCATCGAGATCACCAATACAATGATCAGGAATGTGACCGCAAAGGAAGCCAATCTAGTTATTTCGTCACTCCAGTTGAACCAGCGCGAGATATAAGCCCCGGCAAAATCGGAAAAATAAATGGCGCCGAAAACCCCGGCGATGATCCCAACCAGGGATGCCAATGTTACAAACAATCCCTTTTTAAAGCCAGAAAAGAACGCCAGGAGAAGGATAATACCCAGAATGATATCGACGATGTTCATGGATGATTCAATGTTTTGATAAAGATACTATATATAACTAATTGAACGTGAGTACATGTATTTAAGTATGAATCGAGCTATCTTTGCACACGTAATTATGGCACGAGACGAACAATTAAAAGAACGATGGGATACTTTGGTAAGCCTCTTGAGCAATCGCTTTGCAGAGGGAGAATCCCTGGATCTGGACGCTGTTATTTACTTGGTGGGACTACAGGAATTGGGACAGATCCACAGAAAGTTCAAAAAAGATGAAAAGATCAACCTGATGCATATCGCCATCTGCCGACTTTTGGAACCATTTGGATATTATGAGTTCGAATACTTCGATGATGATGGATGGCCGCACTACAAAACCCTCGAACAGTTACCACCCTTAAAAGCAGGAGAGCAAAGTGTACTCATGAAAGAAGCCATAGTACAGTATTTTTTAGAGCGCAAAGTGATCACTTAGTTCAGGGAATTCAGTAATTTTGCCCTTCCTATTTCTTATAAATGATGATAAAAAAGATCAAGGAACATATAGCGGAAGTTGAAGCGTTCAAAGCTAAATCCAAGGAGGAGGTCGAGAATTTTCGCATCAAGTATTTAGGAAAAAAAGGACTTCTGAACGAATTCTTTGCCGAGTTCAAAAATGTGGCAAAGGACCAAAAGAAGGAGTTTGGTCAAACCGTGAATGCTCTGAAACAAGCTGCCGAAGAAAAGGTAAACACCTTAAAGGCTGCCCTGGAGGCGCAGGAAGATACGCAAGGAGAATATGGAGACTTATCGCGCCCCGGCGAACCCATTCACATTGGTTCGCGCCACCCTATTTCCATTGTGAAGAACAAGATCACAGAGATCTTTTCCAGAATTGGTTTCAATGTTTCTGAAGGTCCCGAGATTGAAGATGACTGGCATAATTTTACTGCATTGAACTTACCCGAACATCATCCGGCGAGGGATATGCAGGATACGTTTTTCATTCAAACAGACCCCGATATTCTATTACGAACGCACACCTCGTCGGTGCAAGTGCGGTACATGGAAAACAACAAACCACCAATTCGCACCATCTCACCAGGGCGTGTATACAGGAACGAAGCTATTTCCGCCCGTTCCCATTGCTTCTTTCACCAGGTGGAAGGGCTGTATGTTGATAAAGGGGTTAGTTTTGCCGACCTGAAACAAACGCTTCAATATTTCACTACAGAAATGTTCGGGAAGTCAAAAATAAGACTACGCCCATCGTATTTCCCCTTTACCGAACCAAGTGCCGAAGTAGACGTGTACTGGGGGCTAGAGACCGAAACCGATTATAAAATGACAAAAGGTACGGGCTGGCTTGAGATCATGGGATGCGGTATGGTAGATCCCAATGTTTTGGAGAATTGCGGGATTGATCCCAACGAGTTTTCCGGCTTTGCTTTCGGAATGGGCATCGACAGAATTGCGCTGTTATTGCACCAAATTCCCGATATACGGATGTTCAGCGAGAATGATATACGCTTTCTGGAACAATTTAAAGGATCACTCTAATATGCTATCCTAGTGTCCCCCGAACGCAGTCGAGGGGTCCGTTCACTAGCAATACATTTATTTCTATAGGTCTCGCCTGGACTCAACCAAATAATTAATGAGAAAAGATATAGACATTCCTGTTGTAAAAGATGTTTATGTCGCCGCGGTTCGCGAGTACAACAAGGACTTTAGAACGCACGACTGGAATGTATACATTATAAACAATGGCCCAGAGCCCCTGGAAACGGTGTTGATTGTTTCGGAAGGTAGGGATGATAAAGATGTCACTTCTCGGATGCGACACTCCCTAAGACTACTTCCCATGAAGAGTTATGCCAAGATAGAATTCATGGAGGAAAGTGTGTTAAAATTGAATAATTTCTTCAACATCACTTATTTCATTGGAAATACACTGTATGACAAGCAATTCGAATTACCCGCTTATTCGGTGATGGAAGACAATGCCGTGGACCTGCCGGTCATGAATGCGGTTGGGGTGTTGGCGAGATAGGAACTCAACCTGCTGAAGAATGCGGCGCACTGCTAATTCAGTTTCTCGGTAAGTTTCTTAAAGACCTTCTTTGGGTTTTTATGTTGGTATAAAATGTCATAAACCGCTTTGATAATAGGCGTCTTGGCTTTTTTCTTTCCGCGCGCCTCATTCAGTTCAAAGGCACTTTTGGTCGCGTAATAACCCTCGGCCACCATGCTCATTTCCATTTGAGCACTTTTTACCGTATATCCCTTGCCTATCATGTTTCCAAACATCCTGTTTCTACTGAATGTAGAATATCCTGTAACCAGGAGATCACCCAGATACGCCGAATCGTTGATGTCTCGTTTCATCTTATGAACCTTTTTTACATAGCGCTTCATTTCACGAATGGCATTGCTCATCAACACACTCTGGAAGTTATCCCCATAGCCCAGTCCGTGGGCAATCCCAGCTGCAATCGCGTAAATATTTTTCAGCATGGCTGCATATTCGGTGCCTTTTATATCATCACTGATTGAACATTTTATGTAGTCACTGGCCAAAAGGTCTGCAATGAGTTGGGCCTTTGTTTCATCGGCACAGGCAATGGTTAGGTAGGACAAACGTTCCAGCGCAACCTCTTCGGCGTGGCAGGGACCTGTGATCACAGCAATATCTTCGAATGGAATAGCATAATGGGTATAAAAATGATCCCCCACGATCAGGCTGCTTTCCGGAACAATTCCCTTAATGGCAGTCACGATCACCTTACCCTTGAGGGAGGCGGTCAATTTCTTTAATTCGCTTTCCAGAAAAGCAGACGGGATCACAAAAATGAGGTAATCTCCATATTCAACCATTTCGTTGATATCACTGCTCAGTTTAAGCTGTTCAATCTTAAACTCTACCGAGCTCAGGTAATTGGGATTATGGAATTCGGTTCGAATATGCTCAAGGGCCTGTTCATTCCGCATATACCAGCCTACTTCCTCGAGATTCTCGCAGAGCATCTTTACGATGGCTGTAGCCCAGCTACCGCCTCCAAAAACGGCAAATTTTGGTTTATTGGTCATGATCGTTTATTTCCGAAGAGTAAAAATAGGAAAATGAATAGGGAATAGCACCAGGTTTCAAATACCAAATCACAATCTCCAATAGTCCAATGTGCGCGCATATATGGTAGTTTGGGTTCCATACGTTTTCTGAAGCGTTAATAAAATATGATATAAAGCCTTGTATATCAATAATTTATAATCTTGGCACGCTTTTCGATTTCTCTAAGACGAACCCATAAATCTAAAAGTTATGAAACAGTTGAAACTACTTTTCGGATTTGCCCTAGTGGCCACAGTATTTACTTCGTGTTATACCGAAGTTGTTGTTGATGATACCTACATCGATCCGGTTCCCTCACTTACATTATACCAATTGCTCAACACGCATGAGCTATGGTATGTAGATGTGAACCGCTCCAACGCGAGCGGCCAGATCCCATTCATGCAGATCGCCTTCACACTTTCCTTTAGGAACGGGACGGTATTTGCCAACAACAATTTGGTGGGAATTGGTGACCAGGGGTATGGTTTTGGGATCGACGTTGGTTACTACGATACCTTCGACTATGTATTGGATATTAGTCACGACATAGATGGCTTCCATCGCTTTGAAGTAAGCCAACTCAACGATCATGAGATCGAATTGTTCAATCCAGATATGGGATTACGCTATGTACTGGTAGGATATCAGCGAAGCAATTTCGACTACGACTTGCTATTCTATGATAACATCCATTACTTCCTCCAGGAATATATTACCTGGGAGAAGTTCTTTACAAGCACCTATGGAGAGCCCAATGAGTTTGACTATGAGAACTTCCTGCAGTTCCTGCCAGGCGGTGGCGACGGAAATTTCCAAAGTTCGCAAGACTTGAATGGTACCCCGATCAATGATATATACTGGGATTATACCGGGATCTACAACGTAGATGATGTGCCGGGAAACCTGTACTCTAAATATTTAACATTAGATTATGACTACCTGGGCAATGAATACTTTACCGTGGACGTTATCAATGATAATACAATTGAATTGTTCCACGATCCGTCAGGTACCTTATACCGCTTTAGAGGAAAAGGATATATTCAAATTAAAAATAGCAGAGGAAAATTGCGCTTATCCAAAGCAGATATTGCGAAACAAATGAAGAAAATAAGCGTTTTCTAAAATATACAACGATTTTGGTTGGTTATTTAGTTGAAACCGTCGGACCCATCTTGGTGCCGGCGGTTTCTTTTTGGGCGGCCCGTGAAGCAGACATGAAGTGAACTTTGCTCTACTTCAATGTTACTTCACGACCAGGCTTTCGGTAGTCGCTTTGCTGCCATGGCAGCAAGAGCTTCAACAAAACCTCAATCCCTGCCGCTATTTGCGACTATGAATGACTAGCTTTTCTCCACTGCGACAAGCCGCACCCCTCGCTAAAAAAGGCTTCAGGACATTTTTTACGGCTTGGCTTTATAGAAATTCATTTCGTCCAAGTACTTCCAAACCGCGTCGGGGAGCATGGGCCGGATATTCTTGCCAGCCTTAATCCCATTTCTGATAAAAGTGGATGATATTTCCATGATAGGGGCGTCTACTTTGATGATATGCGGGTGGTGCTTGAATTGATGCTCTACCACTCCGCCGGCGATTCTAGGGTAGACATAAATAGGATATCGGTTGAGGATCACCTCGTAGTTTTTCCATTTATGAAAGCTCTTTAAATTGTCTTCCCCCATGATCAGGGAAAATTGGTGCGGGTACCGTTCTTCCAAATAAGCCAGGGTATTGACTGTATAATTGGGTTGTGGCAGATCGAATTCGATATTGCTGGCTTTTAAATGGGGATAGTCCTCTACCGCGATACGTACCATGGCCAGACGGTGGACATCTTCCAGCAGGTTATTCCGTCTCTTGTGTGGATTATGAGGAGTCACCACCATCCAAACCTCCTCCAGGTTACTG
>JABDNM010000041.1 GCA_013043825.1 Flavobacteriaceae bacterium | reverse complement strand
GATCCAAATAGATCATTTCAAATAGATCGTGCATACGTTCCAGGCGCTTCTTTGCATCGATAGGTGGATTTATTGGGTATTTAGAGGGATTCTTCAGGATATCATCGTACTCATTTTCATCGATGTCCAACTTGCGTGCAAAACGCTTCAACTGGGCCAATTCCTCTTCATTCAGCTCGCCATTCACGGTTGCCATTTTTACAATGGAGGCGAAATGCCCAAGGTTTCTTGAATGCTCGCCTCTCTCAAATAAATCTGTAAACGACATAGGTGCTTTTTTAGACTACAAATATACTCTTTGTTATTATTTTTTTTATGCTTCCCGCCCATAAAAAATGGATCAAGTAGCGAATTTTCTCAGCCAGGGAGTCCTTCAAAATAATGTATCTTTAATCCTTCGATCTTAATCACAAACAGCTACATGCTTTCTTGTCAGAAACACCTGTTCAGTCTCTCTGAAAATATTATTTATCTCAATGGAGCCTATATGTCCCCCCAACTAAAATCGGTGGAAGAAATAGGTATCGAACAACTCCGATTAAAAGCGCAGCCCCACCGGATAACCGTCACCGATTTTTTCCATGACAAAGAGGTGCTTCGGAAGCGATTCGCCCAACTCATCCATGCCAGGGACCCAAAGCGAGTTGCGATCATTCCATCGGTTTCCTTCGGAATGGCAACGGTCATGAAAAACATTTCTTTTTCAAAAGGTGATGAGATTGTAGTACTTGAAGAGCAATTTCCAAGTAACTTCTACACCTGGAAGGCACTTGAGAAAGAACAGGGCATACAGCTAAGAACTATCATGGCTCCCACACTGAATGCGGGCAGGGCAAAAACCTGGAATGAACGTATCCTCGAAGCCATTAATTCAAAGACCAAATGTGTTGCCATTCCCTACATCCACTGGGCAGATGGCACCTGCTTCGATCTGGTGGCCATCCGGCAGCGCACCAACGATGTGGGAGCTTATCTTATCATCGACGGAACGCAAAGCATTGGAGCCATGCCTTTTTCGGTGGATGAGATAAAGCCCGACGCGCTCATCTGTGCTGGGTACAAGTGGCTCATGGCGGCCTATGGTTTAGGTGTCGCCTATTTTGGAGAGCGGTTCGACGAGGGAACTCCTTTGGACAATAATTGGATGAATCATGAAGGGGCAGAAAACTTCAGCAAGCTGGTTCACTATAATGAAAAACTGCAGGAAAAGGCCATGCGGTACGATGTGGGTGAATCCAGTAACTTCATCCTAGTCCCTATGCTGGGGGAAGGTATTCGGCAAGTAGTTGACTGGAATCCGTCCAACTTCCAGGCATATTGCCGGAAGCTGGGGGAAGGCCTCATGGAGCAATTAACCCATCGTGGTTATTTTATCGAGCAGGATGCCCAACGAGCTCATCACTTGTTCGGGATCTACCTCCCGGAGAATTCCTCCCTGGATACGATCAAGCAGAGGCTTTTGGATCAACATATTCATGTGTCCTACCGCGGGAATGCGATTCGCGTGTCGCCTTCAGTCTACAATACACGCCAGGAATTAGAAAAACTGGTTTCTTGTTTTAATTAAGAACTCCCTATACTATCTTTGCGCACCTATGAGCAAAACCCTGGTTCGCTCCTTGTTTGACAAGTCTTCGTCGTTACGAAAACTAGGGGATGCTATTGCCGGGTCTCAACGCTCCACCGAAGTTTCAGGCCTGGCGGGATCGGCGGTTTCCATCGTAATTTCAAATCTTTTTCGGGAATCTGAACTTCCTTTCCTTTTCATTCTAAATGACAAGGAAGAGGCTGCCTATCACCTTAATGACCTGGAACATCTGCTAGGTGATAAGAACGTACTGTTTTATCCGGGCAGCTACCGCAGGCCGTACCAGATAGAGGAAACAGACAATGCCAATGTACTGCTTCGTTCCGAAGTGCTCAATCGCATTAATTCTCGGCGCAAGCCAGCGCTAATCGTGACCTATCCCGAAGCGTTGTTTGAAAAAGTCGTCACCCGCAGGGAACTGGAACGAAATACCCTGAAAGTTGCACTCAATGACCAGCTATCGATCGACTTTGTAAATGAAGTGATGTTCGCTTACAACTTCAAGCGCACCGATTTTGTCACCGAACCGGGAGAATTCTCTGTCCGGGGAGGCATACTGGATGTATTCTCCTTTAGCAACGATGAACCTTATCGAATCGAATTCTTTGGAGATGAGGTTGAGAGTATAAGGACCTTTGATGTAGAGACCCAACTGTCCCTCAATCAATTGAAGAAGATCACCGTCATTCCCAATGTGGAAAACAAGATGATGGATGAAAAACGAGAGAGTTTTCTAAAGTACGTTTCTTCCAAGACTGTCGTATTTTATAAGAACGAAGAACTCATGGGAAGTGCGATCGATAAACTTTTCGAAAAGGCTAAATCGACCTACGACGAGCATACCGGGGCTATTGCTATGAATACGCCGGAGGAACTCTTTTGTACTTCAGAATTAATAAAGAATGAACTTACTTCGTATGCAAAAGTGAAACTCACCGATGCAAAAGTTCATTCGGAAGCTGTAATTTCTTTTCAAACGAAACCTCAACCTTCCTTCAATAAGCAATTCCAACTGCTCATTGAAAACTTGAACCAAAATACAGAGGCAGGGTACTCCAACTACATTTTCTGCAGCAGCGAACAACAAGCCCAGCGATTTCACGATATTTTTGATGATGCCGAACAGAAAGTTGAACAGTATGAAACCCTGGTCTTTCCTTTGTATCGTGGATTTATCGACGATGAGGCCCGGCACGTTTGTTATACAGATCACCAGATCTTTGAACGCTATCACAAATTTCAACTTAAAAACAGCTACGCCAAGAAACAGGCGATCACTCTCAAGGAACTCACCAACCTTGAGGTGGGGGACTATGTAACTCACATCGATCATGGTATCGGGAAATTTGGCGGGCTCCAAAAGATCGAGATAGAAGGCAAACAGCAGGAGGCCATCAAGCTGGTCTACGGTGAACGTGATATACTTTATCTAAGCATACATTCTTTACATAAGATCTCCAAATACAACGGAAAGGACGGGGTAACCCCGAAGATCTACAAACTGGGAAGCGCAGCCTGGAAAAAACTCAAGCAAAAAACCAAAAAGCGTGTCAAGGAGATCGCCTACAGCCTCATCGAGCTGTACGCCAAGCGAAGAATGAGAAAAGGCTTCGCATACGATCCAGATAGCTATCTGCAACATGAACTGGAATCCTCTTTCATGTATGAGGACACTCCAGACCAAACTACGGCAACCGAAGACATAAAACGAGACATGGAGAGCGATCGACCAATGGACCGACTAATCTGCGGGGATGTTGGATTCGGAAAAACCGAAGTTGCCATCCGGGCCGCTTTCAAAGCCGTGGACAATGGCAAGCAGGTAGCAGTATTGGTTCCAACAACCATCCTGGCTTTCCAGCACTTCAAGACCTTCAGCGAGCGGCTGGCGGAAATGCCTGTGAATGTAGATTATTTGAATCGATTCCGATCGACAAAACAGAGAAGAACTATCCTGGAGAATCTTCGTTCCGGCACGCTGGACATTGTGATTGGCACCCACCAATTGGTGAACAAGTCGGTGGAATTCAAGGACCTCGGACTCCTCATTATCGATGAAGAACAGAAATTCGGGGTTGCAGTAAAAGACAAATTAAAAACGATCAAGGAGAATGTGGACACGCTTACGCTTACCGCCACACCTATTCCCAGGACCTTACAATTTAGCCTGATGGCCGCAAGAGATCTAAGCATTATTACCACGCCGCCACCGAACAGGTATCCTGTTGAGACCAATGTTATTCGCTTTAGTGAAGAAACAATTCGAGATGCGATACGCTATGAGATCTCCCGTGGCGGACAGGTCTTTTTTGTCCACAATCGAATCGAGAATATCAAAGAAGTAGCCGGCTTGGTGCAACGCCTTGTCCCGGATGCTAAGATTGGGATCGGGCACGGGCAGCTGGAAGGAAAAAAACTGGAGTCGCTCATGCTGGGCTTTATGAACAACGAATTCGATGTTTTGGTTTCAACCACCATCATCGAAAGCGGATTGGATGTGCCCAATGCCAATACGATCTTCATCAATAACGCCAACCATTTTGGACTAAGTGATCTGCACCAAATGCGCGGTCGTGTAGGGCGTAGCAATAAAAAGGCTTTTTGTTATTTCATAACCCCTCCATTTTCTGCCATGACTACGGAGGCAAGAAAGCGGATCACTGCTTTGGAGCAATTCAGTGCGTTGGGAAGCGGACTGAATATCGCCATGAAAGACCTCGAAATACGAGGAGCCGGGGACCTTCTGGGTGGAGAACAAAGTGGATTCATCAATGAGATTGGTTTTGAGACCTACCAAAAAATATTGAATGAGGCCATTGATGAATTGAAAGAACAGGATTTCAAGGAGTTGTATGCAGGGTCGGAAGATGAAGAACGCCCCTTCCTGAAAGAGACTGTGATCGACACAGATTTCGAACTTCTGTTTCCCGACGATTATGTAAATAACATCACAGAACGATTGAATTTGTATACCAAATTGAATGAGATCAAAGATGAAGAAACATTGAATCAGTTTGAGCAGGAATTACTGGATCGTTTTGGTCCTTTGCCGCACCAGGTAGACGATTTGCTCAACAGTGTGCGAATAAAATGGATCGCGCTTTCTATGGGCTTGGAGCGGGTAGTGATGAAAAAGGGTCGAATTGTCGGGTATTTCATCGGGGACCAGCAAAGTGATTTCTACCAAAGCAAGACCTTCGGAAGTGTATTGCAGTTTGTTCAAACACATGCTCCACGGGTTCGTATTAAGGAGAAGCAAACCCGAAACGGGCTTAAATTACTTCTCACGATAGGAAAAATTCAAAACGTGGAAAATGCGCTGGAGATCCTGCGCAAGTTTTCGGCATAAGTATTGCTTACATAATATGTATATTTACCATCCTATGATAAGAAATTTACTCCTACTAATGCTTCTGAATCCTTTGCTGGTATTAGGACAGCAGACCATTAGCGGAACATTTTCTCCGGCCGAAAAATACGAGTGGGGAATACTTTATCGTATCGATCCTACCTCCACATTTTACACCGTGGATACACGATTCCAGGAAGGGTCCTTTAGCATGGAAGTGGACAGCACCCAACGACCCGGGATGTACCGGTTTGTGTACGGAATCCCTACCGATGTAAACAACTTTGACTTGATCTACAGTGGAGACGAGGATATCATTCTCGAATTCGATGAAGTGAAAGGAGTCTCGTTCATCGAATCGCAGGAGAATTTGATGTGGGAAAATTATCGGTCATCCATTGCTGAACTCAACGGTAATATTGAAAAGGTGTATGCCGAAGGCCAGCCCGACGGAACCATTTTAACCGCCCTGTTCGAAGGTGGACGAACCATCCAGGATGCCTTCGAAGCAAGCTCTAAAGATCTTTTGGTTGGACATTTTATTAAGGCTTCCCGCTTCGATTATCCCACCGATTCATTATCAAAGGCCAACTACCAAGCTTTGATGATGAAGAATTACTTCAAGTATACCGACCCGACCGCTGCCGTGCTTCAAAATTCAAGATTCATTTACAACCGCGTTGTGGATTTCATTAAGAACGGGGGCGATCTTGACATGGTAGCTGAATTTCTCGCGCCTACACACCCGGAATACCGGAAAGCAATGCTGCTAAGCTTTTGGCAGCAACTGGTCCTTGATAAAAGATCTGATGCGGCAAATTACCTTTCAAAAAATCATCTCGTTCCTTTAGCCAGAGAGTTAAATGATTCTGTGTTGGTCGACGCTCTCCTTAAATATGAAAGTTTGAGCATTGGTGCCAGGGCGCCCAACTTTTCGTACCAGGATAAAAACGAGAAAACACGTTGGTTCCACGACCTCGATGGTGCAGAGCATTTTATATTGGTTTTTTGGAGCAGTGTCTGTTCCCATTGTTTGAAGGAATTACCACAGCTACAAAAGCACATGCAGTCGATACCCGATGGATCTTACAAGGTCGTTGCATTTGGATTGGAGGATGACATCTACAATTGGAAAAATGAAACCTACCGTCTCCCCGATTTCCTTCATGTTCCCGGCCTGGGAAAATGGGAAAATGAAACTGGAAAAGCCTATGACGTGACCAAAACTCCTACCTACTTTATATTGGACAAGGATAAGACCATCCTGGCGAAGCCGGAAACTTACGAGGAATTGATCGAATCGCTGGAGGCCAACCAGCAGGAATAAAGATCCCAAACCACTTCAGAAATGATAAAAGGCGTTCTCGAAGTGTGTTAGCTGAGTCATTTTTTGATTGTGAAGCACCGCAATCACATCGAATCGAACCTCCTCTTCCTTGCCCCTCGAAACCATAAATTCATTAGCGGCCTTGACCAGTAGTTGGATCTTGCCAGAGCTAATAAATGATTGGGGGTCCCCGAAGAAATCACTGTTTCTGGTTTTTACCTCAACGACCACCACGAATTCCTTACACTTCTGGGCGATGATGTCAATCTCTGCCTTGTCGAATCGAAAATTCCGTTCCAGAATTGCGTACCCGTGATCCAGAAGATAGTCCACGGCCAACGCTTCTCCCAAAGCACCCAACTCATTGTGTTGTGCCATGCGCCTTTTTTGGTAAATTAATGAATGCAGCTATACGAATTTGATATCTTCAGAAAGGCAAGTCTCAATTCAAGAAGTGATGGTTAAAATCTAAGATTGACAGACGTATCAGAAACCTCTAAATTTACCTTTCTCCCGAAGATCAACGCCCGGTTGTCCTCGACATGCCCGGCTGGAAATCCATAACATACAGGATAGTCGAAAGGGGCGACGAGCTCGTTTATAATTGCTTCAGCCGACTTCCCAAATGGAATGGAATTGTCATGCATCTTTGTGAAGCCACCAACAATAAGACCTGCGAGGTCATGGATCATGCCGTTCCGTTTTAAATTTTGTAGCATGCGGTCGATGTGATAGAGGTATTCATCCAAATCTTCAATAAAGAGGATCTTTCCCCTGGTGTCGAGGGACGAAGGACTCCCGCATAGAGAATAAAGCACCGATAGATTTCCTCCCACCAATGGGGCCGTTGCTTTCCCTATTCGATTGAATTCATGAATTGAGGGTGTTGAAAGATGCGGTAATTCACCAAAAAGGCCCTTTCGCAAGCTTTCTCGGCTAGCTTCGGAGCGTTTTTCGATCTCCAGTGGCATCTGTGCATGAAGCGTTTCAATTCCGAAGGAATGCACATGACTATGAAGTACCGTGATATCGCTATAACCGGCGATCCATTTGGGATTTTGTTTAAAATTGGTAAAGTCCAGTTTGTCCAGCATGCGAACGGTACCATATCCTCCCCTTGCACACCAAATCGCTTCAATATTGGGGTTGTCCAGCATAGCCTGGAAATCCTTGGTGCGCAGGCCATCATCTCCCGCGAATTGGTGGTCTTCGGCTCCAATGGTATGTCCCAGGATGGCTTTCAACCCCCAGGAATCAAGCAATTCGAGGGCTGGCAACAATTCCTGCTTGCTTATTTTTCTGGCGGTAGAGACAATTCCAATGGTGGCTCCAGGCTTGACAAAAGGCGGTGTGATCATCACTTTCTCGTTTGCATCCAACGAATACTTAAATGTAAGTGAAATTGTTAAATTCCATCTCAATTCCTATTAAATCGTTCGTATTCAGTATATTTCGATTTAGATCAACCCCAAAATACCATAACCTATGGAAGTTGCTATCAATCCCTCCTGCAACACGGCTACCCTTATTCCATACATCCCATCCACCGGGAATCCATGGAATATGAGCAAGGTAAGACATACCTATCACCGACTGGCTTTTGGAGCCAACCTCACTCAAATAGACGATGCGCTGGCACTCACCCCCAACGATTTTATCGATGACCTGGTCGATACCGCCTTCAATTTGCCTCCCACACCTGCTCCTTTCTGGGCAAACTATGCGGTGAGTGATTTTACCGATTTCGAAAACGACAATAGCCAGTATATCTTCGAATGGCGCATTCAGTCTGGAATGGATACTATCTCGGAAGCCCTGCGGGGCCGGCTCACTTTTTTCTGGATGAACCACTTCGTCACCGAGTTGGAAACAGTATTCTATGCACCTTACATGTTTCAGTATTACAATATGATGCAGCTGCATGCCCTGGGAAATTTTAAAGACTTTGTTCGAGCCGTTGGTGTGGACAACGATATGTTGCTCTATCTAAATGGTTTTCAGAATACCAACAACAACCCCAACGAGAATTACTCCCGCG
The DNA here is from genome assembly GCA_013043825.1 of Flavobacteriaceae bacterium. Lineage (GTDB taxonomy): Bacteria > Bacteroidota > Bacteroidia > Flavobacteriales > Flavobacteriaceae > Aureisphaera. The sequence continues at coordinate 4,042 of JABDNM010000041.1, read as the reverse complement.
AACTATTCGAACTTTTTACCCTGGGAGAAGGGAACAATTATACCCAGGACGATATCACCGAAACCGCCAGGGCCCTTACGGGTTATAATCACTGGACAGAACAAGGCGCCGACATCTATTTCGATGCCAGTACATTCGATGCCGGCCAAAAGACGATCTTCGGACAAACAGGCAACTGGGGATATGACGATGTGATCGATATCCTTTTTGCCCAGCGCCCCAATGAGATCGCTAATTATATATGCCGAAAATTATACGCATTTTTCGTGAGCCCTTCCATAGATGGGGTGATCGAGACTAATGTTATTGGTCCCCTGGCCCAAACCCTGATCAATAGCAATTTTGAACTGGTTCCCATGCTGAAGGAATTATTTAAAAGTGAACATTTTTATGACGAAAGAGCCTTGGGTGTGGTAATAAAGAGCCCCATCGATGTGATCTTTAATTTCTCCACCGAAGGAAGATTCTTCTACGATACCAATCTCATGGATGCCTTCCTTTATTATGCCGGGCTTATGGGCCAGGAAATATTCGATCCCCCCGATGTTTCGGGATGGCAACGCGACGAGGACTGGATCAACAGTTCAACCCTGGGAGGCCGCTGGCAGTTAATTGAACTTTACATTAATTTTTTATATAACAATGGATTCGAATTCACCCTGGTCGATCTGGCCCGGGAACTTTCGAACGACAGCAACGATCCGTACTTTATCACACAAGTGGTGATAGATCACCTGGTGCCTAAGGAATTATACACGGCATCGGACTACGATACGGCCACCGATATATTCAAGTACAATGTACCCCAAAACTATTACGACGACGGCACCTGGAACCTGAATTGGTCCACGGCTCCCTACCAATGCCTATTGCTATTGGTGCATATAGCCCGGATGCCCGAATTCCAACTTAAATAAATCGCTATGTGTGAACATCATAACATTCCGAACAAGAAATCTTCGGTCGAAGACAAACATGTACACGACCAGGACCACGCGAAGTGGAACAGACGTTCCTTCATTCAAGCCCTTGGGCTGGCCGGTGCAGGGAGTATGATGCTGGGTGCCTCCACGGTGACAGCCTCCAAACCTTCACCCTTGTCGGTGGCCCTGTCGCAAAGTGAGAACGACAATATCCTGGTAATTATAAGACTTAAAGGAGGGAACGATGGCTTAAATACCGTTGTTCCTGTGTACGACTATTCAAACTACGCCAATTTCCGACCAACCATACGTCACGATCAAAGTGATCTATTCATGCTGAACAGCGAGTTCGGAATTCCAAACTATATGAACAGCCTTGAATCTGTCTGGATGGACGGAAAGATGAAGGTGGTACATGGTGTTGGATACCAGGACCAAAACCTGTCGCATTTCCGAAGTTCCGATATATGGGCTTCGGCAGATGACGTGAACTTTGAACCAACCGGATGGTGGGGTCGATACTTCGAGGACCTATATCCCGATTACCTGATCAATCCCCCGGCTGTTCCCCCAGCGGTACAAATAGGGAGTATTGGTAATCTCGTTTTTGAAGGTGTTGACAACAACTATGCTTTTGCCGTTGCCAATCCCGACCAATTGGAGAACATAGCCGAAAATGGCACTTTCCATGATGTGATCGATATCCCGGACTGCGTTTATGGGGATAAATTGCTGTTCATGCGCTCCACGACCAATACTACCTTCCTGTATGCAAGTGTGATCCACGATGCTTATTTGGCCGCTACCAATGATGCACCCTACGATCCCGATGCAGACCTGGCAAGTCAGTTGGCGATCGTCGCCCGACTCATTAAGGGAGGCTTGGGAACCAAGGTGTATATGGTAACGCTGGATGGCTTCGACACCCATGCGCTTCAGGAAGATACGCACAGGAGGATCCTGGAGGATGTTGCCAATTCCATGAAAAACTTTTACGACGATCTTGCGGCAACCGGGATGGATGACCAGGTCTTGTCCATGACCATTTCAGAATTTGGCCGTCGTCCCTACGAAAATGGCTCCAATGGAACAGACCATGGCGCGGCCTCTCCGGTCATGCTATTTGGCCCAGCCCTGGAAGGAAGTGGCTTCGTTGGTGACCACCCCGATATCACCGTGTGGGACAATAATGACAACCTCATCCCCTCCACCGATTTCCGGGATGTTTACAGTACCGTACTAACCCATTGGTTCTGCCTGGACCCGAGCGTATTGGACTTGATCCTGTTAGGACAGAGTTACCAGACCTTAGATCTTGGCTTCGATTGTAGTCTGCTGGACACCCCAGATTTCAGTAATGTGACCCGCCTGGTGCATCGCCCAACCTACCAGGATAACCGCACCTATATCGAGATCCAAATGCCGGTTATGGGACATGTTGATATCAAGCTATACGACATTCTTGGTAAACAGATCGCCACCCTGAAAAACGAAATGCTCTTCCCGGGTCCGCACAAGATCGACGTGAAGGCAGCTGTGAATACTCGCCTCAGTTTTGGGCAGTACATTTACAGGATCACAACGGGTGGAGAACATTACAGCAAATCCATTATGATCCAATAATTTCTTATTCTGAATTGTTTGGAGCCTTTCTTCGGAAAGGCTTTTTTTGTTTTATCCCGTCTTCCCGATCCACAGCGTTCATTCCGAAGATAAAATCGCTATTTTTGCAGCGATAATAATCACCAGCCGTCGAAACAATTCAATGAACCAGGAGCCGAAACGATACACCATCACTGCAGCTTTGCCCTACACAAATGGGCCTGTGCATATTGGTCATTTGGCCGGGGTTTATGTGCCAGCCGATATTTACGCTCGTTTTCAAAGGCTCCAGGGAAAGGATGTAGCCTTCGTTTGCGGAAGCGACGAACACGGGGTTCCCATTACACTGAAAGCGAAAAAAGAAGGTGTAAGCCCACAGGAGATCGTAGATAAGTACCATAAGATCATCAAGCAATCTTTTCTGGATTTTGGTATAACCTTCGATAATTATTCCCGTACCTCAGCAAAGATCCATCATGAGACCGCATCGGGTTTTTTTCAGAAACTATACGACGACGGAAAATTTATTGAGGAAGTTGGGGAACAATTATACGATGCCGAAGCCGATCAATTCTTGGCCGACCGATTCGTCGTTGGTACTTGTCCGAAATGCGGTTATGAAGAAAGTTACGGCGACCAGTGCGAGAATTGCGGAACCTCCCACAACGCCACCGACCTCATCAATCCTAAAAGTGCGATCAGCGGTGCTACCCCTACGCTAAAGGAAACCAAGCACTGGTTTTTGCCCCTGGATCAATACGAAGACTGGTTGAAAGAATGGATCCTGAAGGGACATCAAAAGGATTGGAAGACCAACGTCTATGGTCAGTGTAAATCATGGATCGATGATGGATTACGACCGCGTGCAGTAACCCGCGACCTGGACTGGGGGATCCCGGTACCTGTGGAAGGCGGAGCAGGCAAAGTGCTTTATGTTTGGTTCGATGCACCCATTGGTTATATTTCAGCCACCAAGGAATGGGCCCAACAAACCGGCAAAGATTGGGAGCCCTACTGGAAGGACGAAGACACCAAATTGCTGCATTTCATTGGCAAGGACAATATCGTGTTTCACTGTATCATCTTTCCTTGTATGCTGAAGGCCGAAGGCAGTTACATACTTCCGGACAACGTTCCCGCCAATGAATTCCTTAACTTGGAAGGCAATAAAATATCAACCAGTAAGAATTGGGCCGTATGGTTGCATGAATACTTAACCGAATTCCCGGACCAACAGGATGTCTTGCGTTATGTGCTCACCGCCAACGCACCGGAAACCAAAGACAACGATTTTACCTGGGCCGATTTCCAGGCGCGCAACAACAACGAGTTGGTGGCGACATTTGGAAATTTTATCAACCGGGACACGGTGCTCACTCAAAAATATTACGAGGGCGTAGTTCCAACGCCTGGAAAACTTTTGAAAATTGACCGAATAGCTTTAGGCGTTGCACAAGGAAATAAAAATTCAATTACAAATTTTATTGAGAAATTTCGGTTTCGTGATGCTCTCCATG
>JABDNM010000023.1 GCA_013043825.1 Flavobacteriaceae bacterium | reverse complement strand
GTGAAGAGATCATTATCAACGAGAAGGCGGTCTCGACTATCAATACGGCTATTAAGACTAAAAAGCGAATCTGTGCGGTAGGAACTACCGCCATGAGGGCGTTGGAAAGTTCGGTATCCTCTAATCATACCTTGAACGCCTATACGGGGTGGACCAATAAGTTTATTTTTCCTCCTTACGACTTTAGCATTGCCAATAGTATGGTAACCAATTTTCACACGCCAAAATCAACTTTGTTGATGATGGTTGCTGCCTTTGCAGGTCATGAATTCGTGAAAGAAGCCTATGCCGAAGCGATCAAGGAAAAATATCGTTTCTACACCTACGGTGACGCCATGTTGGTTATTTAACAAAATAAGCCTTTAAAATTAAGCTCCTTACCCAAAAAGTAAGGAGCTTTTTTTTTCGATCAGATTAAATTGATTCTGAAAATAATTGGGTATATTTATCTGTTGTACATAGCAGCTAACTAGACTTTAAGGTGAAAAAATTACTACTTGTCACACTCTTTGCATTGTCATTGTCATATGGCTTTAGCCAGCAGGACGGTGAAGGCACACCTGTTAGCTGGGATTTGAATTTACAAACTTTTCCACCTATTGAGCTTCCGCCTCTGGATCTTGAACAGATCATAGAAGAAGATGCTATTAACGATCTTGATAAAAGCCTGCCATGGCGTTATGGGATTACCAGGCCGATTGTACTCGATATGGAAGCCAGCGGAGTCTGGACACAATTGGAAAACGGGGGCAGGATTTGGCGCGTTGCCATAAAATCGCCTGAAGCCCTTAATATAAGCGTGAATTTCAATGATTTCCATTTGCCTATCGGTGCTCGGTTGCACCTTTACAATAATGATCGTACCGATAAATCGAAGACCTATTCCAACCAACATAACAGAACGTCCCAAAAATTGGGCTCCTGGTTTGTTACGGGAGATATCGTTTGGGTGGAATATTACGAACCGTCCTCGGTAATCGGTAGGGTGACTCTCGAAATTGGTAGTATAATTCACGGTTACCGTATGGGTCGCATCAACTCTTTTGTCGATGGCACCAGGGGATTGAATGATTCGGGTGATTGTAATTATGATGTCAATTGCTTTATTGGCAGTGACTTTGAAACGAAGAAAAATATCGTGAAAAAGGCTGTGGCCCTTCTTAATCTGGGAAATGGTTATTTATGCACAGCATCGCTGGTGAACAATACATTATTTAATAAAAAACCTTACTTATTGACGGCCAATCATTGTTTGGAAAATTCCAATCCGGCTCTATGGTCTGTTCGTTTTAACTGGATGAGCCCTGGTCCCGTTTGTGGTGAAAATGAGAATAGTGCGGACATTCAAACCAATTTTACCATGAGCGGCGCCTCTTTGAGAGCAAAGAACAGCAAGACGGATTTTGCCCTGGTCGAATTGTACAATGCCATTCCTTCTTCCTGGGATGTAGCCTTTGCCGGTTGGGATCGTACCGATGACCCACCACAGTTTCAAGTGGGGATTCATCATCCCAACGGGGATATCATGAAGATCTGTCGCGATGACGACGGAGCTGTGAAGGAGACGGCCAACGGAACCGAGGTCTGGTTGATCAAAGGAGTTTCGGCCGGAAATGGCGACGGTTGGGAATTAGGGACTACCGAAAGCGGATCTTCCGGTTCGCCATTGTTTGATGATAATGGTCGAATTATTGGTCAGTTATATGCGGGACAGTCATTCTGCAACGGCACGGAAAACAACGGTGATTATGATATCTACGGAAGAATAGGGGTATCCTGGAACTACGGGAACACACCCGAAACTCGTTTAGAAAATTGGCTGGACCCTATTGGAATTGGACTTACGGTCATTGATGGGATGGAGAATGCACTTAGTATTTCGGATGTAGAACTCACTGGAACGCTCGATATCTTTCCTAATCCTGCTTCCGAATACATCATGGTTATGAATTCGCAGTATCCCAATTTGAGCTATCGCTTCTATGATGTAACCGGTAAATTGATCGAATCGGGGAATGTTTCCAATTCAGAGAATAGAATTGGAGTGCAAGGGATGGAAGAAGGAATTTATTTCCTTCACCTCATGGACGAGGATACTCAAAACGACATCACCAAGAAGATAATTATTGACAAACTCTAAAGGAAAACAAGCTATTCTTCAAGCCTCTTTCATTCCGAAAGAGGTTTTTTTGTGCTACGGAATTAAGTGGTAATTTTGCAAGATGAATTCAGAAAAAAAAGACATTCGTGCACTTTCAAAGGACGAACTAAGGGCATTCTTTGAAGCCAATGGAGACAAGGCTTTCAGGGGAAACCAGGTGTATGAATGGCTGTGGGGAAAAGGAATTCATTCGTTCGAGGAAATGACCAACCTGTCCAAGGCTACGAGAAATCAGTTGGAGGATAACTTCGTGATCAATCATATTAAAGTGGATCACCTCCAAAAAAGCAAGGACGGTACGATCAAGAATGCTGTGAAACTGTTTGACGGACTCACGGTAGAATCGGTTTTGATCCCTACCCCTAACAGAACGACGGCTTGTGTATCGTCACAGGTGGGTTGCAGTCTGGATTGCAAGTTCTGTGCAACGGCACGGTTGAAGCGGATGCGAAATCTCAATCCCGACGAGATATACGACCAGGTGGTGGCGATTCACAAGGAAAGTATGCTGTACCACGGGAGGCCTTTGTCCAATATTGTTTTTATGGGAATGGGTGAACCCTTGATGAATTACAAGAACGTGCTGCTTTCCATCGATAAGATCACAAGCGATGAAGGCCTTGGAATGTCACCTAAGCGAATCACTGTATCA
>JABDNM010000039.1 GCA_013043825.1 Flavobacteriaceae bacterium | reverse complement strand
CTTTTATGATGAGTGACCACTATCCGCTTTGGGCGGAGTTTCGGTTGTGACTAGTGTCAGTTCGAGCGCAGTCGAGAACAATGTCAGTTCGAGCATTACCAAGAAATTGAGAACTTAATTTCGAAGGTAGCAAGTGTAGCTTGCCGAGAACAATGTCAGTTCGAGCGCAGTCGAGAACAATGTCAGTTCGAGCGCAGTCGAGAACAATGAAATAAAAATGAATCAATACTACGTTTATATCGTCGAATGCATTGATGCTCTCTTATACACGGGCATAACGAATAATGTGTCTCGAAGAATGGAAGAACACAATTTAGGCACTCTCGTGAGTAGCTTCACCTATACCAGAAGACCCGTTCAATTGATATTCCATCAGGAATTTAATGATGTACTACAAGCTATTTACTTTGAAAAGAAAATCAAGAAATGGAGCGCTTTAAAGAAAAGAGCGCTGGCGAATGGTGATTTTGATATGCTTCAAATACTGGCCGAATGCCGTAATGCCACTCATTATAAGTACAATTCTGAAGATTAGGTCTCGACTGCGCTCGACCTGACAAAAAGTGGATGATCGTTCTAGCGAGGTCTCGACTGCGCTCGACCTGACAAAAAGTGGATGAACGCTCTTGCGAGGTGTCGACTGCGCTTGACGCGACAATCAAAACCTAAACGCGGCCGCCAGGATCAAATTCCGGCCGGGAGCAGCGATCCCACTGGAGTAAGGACGGTAGCGCTGGTCGGTGATGTTTTCAAGCGTAGCAGTGAGTTGCAGGTCGCTGGTAATTTCGTATTGCGCTGCCAGGTTCAAGGTATACCAGGATGGCGAATAGGGGTTGCCGTTCTCGTCCTTGGCGTACAGAAAGGCATTGTTTTGTTGAGAAGGTGCCAGATCTTCAAAACTGAAGGTGCCATTGTAATCCACGAAGGCATCCAACTTCCATTTTTCCTTTTTATACAGTAAATGGGAATTTCCAAATTGAGGAGCCGCATGCCGAATGGGTTCCTTGGTGTCGTTGTCCTCGATGGTATACCCATCGGTGATGTTGTAGCGGGAAGTGAACTGCAGCGCTTCACTGAAATTGACTTCCAGGCCTAATTCGAAACCATAGACTTCGGCCTTTCCTGCATTCTGAATAGCCTGTACATTACTTAACTCTCCCTGGTAAATGATCTGGGTCTTGCCGTCCAGGCTAAAATCACGACGCACCAGGGCGTCTTTCAAGACCGTATAAAAAGTGGCGACATCCACCTTCAGGGCTTCGTCGAAGTTCAGGGTGGTGCCTAATTCTGCGTTGTAGGCATATTCGGCTTCGACATCCGGGTTCGGTACCACAACACTCCCGGGCTCGCTGTCGAAGATCTTCCCCACATCATCGATGTTCGGTGCACGAAATGCGGTTCCGAAGTTCAAGCGCCAACCTAAGACATCGCTGGCCTGCCAGGTTACACCCGCCGAACCGGTAAGGGCTCCGGTGTTCACATTGGCATCGGAAAATGGAAAGTCGTAAAACGCGTTGTTCTCGGTGAAATCGGCATCGACCAATATATGACTGTAGCGCATTCCCCCCTGGAATGAAACCGTCTCGGTTAATTTAGACTGCAAACTGGCGTAGGCCGCCATGGACTGCCAGGTGGATCCGTCCGGATATCTCGAGGCGGTGGGCGACATACTTCCATTGGTAATATTGGTCTGCCAGCCTTCACTTCCTACCTTATTATATATGTATGCGGCGCCATAGTAGATGGTACTTTTTGGTGCCAGCTTCTTGGAAAAATCCACCCCACCATTGTAAGCGCTTACCATTTCGTCGGTCTCGAATAGCGTAGATTCCCCAAAATTCCGATCATTTCTGCTTTCCTTAAATCGCTGGTAGCTGAGGGTGAATTTGCTATCATCGAACATAAAAACCCCTTCCTGCTGGTGGGAGATCTGTAGATTTCCACTCAGCCATTCCTGGGGACCGTAGTACCATTCTGCGGAACGAAATTGATCATCATCTTTACGAATCAAGCGGTCATACCTGGGGTAGTCTCCCGTGGTTGTGTAAAAGAGTCCCAGTTCAAAATCCCATTCTTCGGTAGGAGTATAGCGAATTTTCTGCATTGCATTTATCTGCTCATAGCCTGTAAACCGCTGTACCTCCGGATCGTCATTGGCTACTACGGTATCTACTCCATTGACTGTTTGCACATATTCATTCCGAAGGTAATCATCGGGGCCCTTGCTCCCCATTCTAAGATCGTCGAAGTCGCTGTAGCTCACACTGCTTAGGAAAGCCCATTCTTTCATGCCGAAGTTTATCTCGAAGTGCCCTGTTTTCTCATTGCTGGCGGAAGCATACCTTCCGCTAGCTTCTCCCGAAATAGCCAGCCCTTCTTCGAACGAAAACTTGGGACGCTTGGTGTAAAAATTCATCACTCCCCCCACGGCATCACTTCCGTAAACCACCGAGCCTGGACCCAGGATCACCTCGGTTCGCTCGACCGCAAAGGGGTCGATGGAGATTACGTTTTGTACGTTTCCTCCCCTGAAAATGGCATTGTTGAAGCGAACTCCATCCACGGTTATGAGCAGGCGATTGGTGGAGAACCCGCGAATCATAGGGCTTCCTCCACCCAACTGACTCTTTTGAACGTACACCTGTCCGCTGCTCTCCAATAGATCGGCTGCGGTTTGTGGATTTCTGAACAGCACATCTTCGCTGGTCACACTAACAATTTGCTGAGGGATGTCTTTTTTCTGTTGTCCGAATTTGGAAACCGAAAGGATCACTTCTTCCAATTTGCTGGATTTCAATTCCAGGAAGACCTTGTTTCCCTGGGCCAGGATCTCGCTCTTGATGAGGCTGAGATCGAAATGCGAAATATGCTGGAAATTAATGACTTCGGAAGGAGAAAATTTGGAGATATCGACGTTGCCATCGAAATCGGTGATCCCCGTTTTCGATCTATCCGAATTATACAGAACCACCGATGCTATTGGCTGTTCATTTTCAGCATCGAGCACCTGAATATTTTGGGCATGAACAGATATAGAAAATCCTATGAAACATAGGAATAGTAGGAGGGTTCGCATGCTTAGTTAAAAAGTTGGTTCAACACCAATAATGACTTCGGATTTTTATAGCCCTGCAAATGTAATTGATAATACAACAATAGCAAATTAAGGCTTCCTAATCGTTCCTTCTTGGTGGTTTTAGTTTGTGGTAAAGCATCAAAATTTATGCCGAAAAAGCGCTTCAACGCCTCCACAGATTCCCCGCTTTCGCAATGATCTCCCAGTGGTTTCCTTTCAAAATTACCCTCCAGTAAGTTAAAATAGGGAAGATGTACTTCGGAAGTATCCGGATAAAAGCCTAGGTAGGTAGTCAACTTCAGTAAAAAATGAATGTGGAAATTCGCCACTTCATCGTGCATATCCAGCCATTGTAACGCGCTTACGATGTATTCGAATAAATTGCCGTTGGTTTCCTCCTCCTGGATGCTGTTTTTCAGCATTTCAGCTAAAAAAAGAACCATGGACGATTTTACCACGTCGGTATGCAGGGTTTGGTAAGGCATAAGCACCTTGGCCTCCCTAATACGTTCCAGCGTCCCTTTATCCTTATGAAATGCTTCCAGTTGCAATAGGGTAAGCGGCTGAAACAAGGAAGTTCTAAGTTTACCTTTCTTCGACTTTAAGACACCTCGAATTAAATAGGACTTCAGCCCAAAATCTTCGGTAAGGCAGGTAACGATGAGGTCTGCTTCGGCGTATTTTAGGGATGAGAAAACAAGTGCGCGGGTAGAAACTTGCATGCTAGCGAACAATCATGATCTTGGACACTTTGGTCTCCAGGAAATCATCGGTGGAAATTAAGACCATATATACCCCCGAAGCCACTTTATAGCCTCCAAATGCAGTAGTGTCCCAAAGTACGCTTCCGCCTTGGCTGGTGGTTTCGAAAACGAGGTTCCCTTCAATATCGGTGATCTTTACATTGGCACGGGCGGTTAGTCCGTCGATAGTGACATTTCCCGAAAATCCGGGCCGCACCGGATTGGGGTAGGCGTAGACATTCTCCAGGTCGTCCCTGGGCGCTGTGGAAGTTCCATCGAAAGCTACCAAACCGTTCACGGTTGCAAAATAAACCCGGCCGCTCACCTCATCGATAGCAATATCCTGCACGTTGTTGGAGGGAAGTGGAGAATTATCCTTGGTAAACCGCATCAGGGTTTCCTGCCCATTGGACGAAAAATAGAACACGCCGGAAGCCGAGGTGGCCACCCACTTATTGTTTGAGCCATCCACTTCGATATCGGTAATGAATTGTTGTGCCAGAAGTTCCTGCCCTACTCCATCTTCCTCGATGATGATGGGTTGGGACTCGGTATTGGCTTCCGGATCGAAAAATCCTGAGACATTGAAAAGCACCCGCAACCCTTTTGCAGTTCCTATCCAAAGTCGGTTCTGGTTGTCGAATGCCAGGGCACGGACCCTAGGAGAAGGCAAGTTTCCATTCCCGGCTTGTTCGGTGATCCTGTTGTATTCGTTCCCGCCAGGGTTGTAAGCGATAAGCCCATTCTTTTCGGAACCAAAAAAAACAAAGCCTTCCCGGCTAATTTTCAATTTGGTGAGTGCCAATTCCCCGGGGCCATCGATAACATTCTCAAAGTTGAAATTCTGAAACTGCCCGCCCGGAGTGAGTCGTTTTAATCCGTCGTTTGTTTTGGACTGAACAAACCAGAGGTTATTGTCCCGGTCAAAATCGGCTCCAAAGATCCGAATCCCTGAATCATTACCTCCAACGATCGCTTCCTCGAGCACCCCATTAGTATTGGTGTCGTCAAAAAGTACTTCCGGCTGTTGGTCCTGGATACGCAGTAATCCCTTCTGAAAGGATGAAAAATAAACCTGTTCGGTATTGGCGGGATTGATCGCCACGTGCACCAGGTTACTCGCTTCAAACAAATCGGTTGCAGGAATATTGGTCCAGGTGGAATCCCTCAGATTACTGATCCCCCTGAATTTCAAAGGAAAGGGATTGAAGGTTTGCGAAACATCACCAAAGCTCACCCACAAATTGTTGGGCGAAGTATCGAGGGCGAACGATTGATTCAAGATGGGACCATCCGGGAGTATTTGGGTGGCATTTGTGGTTCCGAAGGGCACGATCAACAGGCCTTGTTCGGTGGTTCCCATATAGAAGGAATTATTCAACGCCATTCCAGATTGCAGGATGTATTCAAAATTTGGCAGGGAATTTACCCTGGAAACCAGGCTGAATCCCGGTGAATAGGTTTGGATATTCGCTTCGGTGGTAACGGTAAGCAGGTCGTTTTCCGACTTGAAATCGACGATGGGACTTCCCAGGTCGGCGACATTCACAAAGTTATTTCCCTGTAGCCTGGCTACTGTATTGTTCACCCGGGCGATGTAAATCTCGTCTCCCAGCGCCTGAATCCCGGCAACATTAACAACGCCACCAATGGTGGTCCATTCGGCAAAGTCGATGAGATCGGGATTGTCGATTTCGGCACGACGCACCCTATTCCCTAAGGTGCTTGCATAAATATAGGGTTCCAGGATAGTAGTTTGAGTAATGTTGATCTGCGTTCCCTGGTCTCCAATGAAATAAGTGTCACCAAATTCGAGGCGGCTCAGGTCGTAGACCGAAATTCCAAAGGCTGTGGAGATGTACAAGTTCCCCTCGTATTCATTGAAATGATTGATGCGTTTACTATCGGGCGGAATGGTGGGTTTTTCAAGGATATCCACCACTTTCAAGATATTTTCTTCCCCATCGATCTTGATCTCGATAAGTCCGTTCTCATAACCAATAACCAATACCCCAAACCCCTCCGAATAGTAAATACTGGAAATACGCTCGCCGGAAAGGCCATTTACCGTTGAGATGGTGTTGATTTGTTGACCAATTAGGTCGTAGGTGAAAACAGCGTTCTCGGCACCTACAAAAACCTGGTCATTCCCCTGAGAGATCCCTTTCACGGAAACGTATGAAAATAAACCGGTCCACTGGTCTTCAAAGTTTTGGGAATAACTAGCAAAGCTAGCAGAGAGAAGTAGGAAAGCGATTAATTTCCGCATGGATCGGGCACAAATGGTTTCAACATAGAATAACACGCTAAAATACTATTTATTGCGGCATTTGAAACAAAAAAGGTTGCCCTGATGGCAACCTTTTTATTGATTTTTACCTCTGTTAAACAACGCCCTGGGCGATCATGGCATCGGCAATTTTTACAAAACCGGCCACATTGGCTCCTCTTACATAATCTACGTATCCGTCACCGTCTTTGCCATATTGAACACAGGCAGCATGGATGTCGTTTATAATGGTATGTAATTTTTCATCTACTTCCTCTCGGGACCAACTCAAACGAAGTGAGTTTTGGGACATTTCCAGTCCGGAAGTTGCCACCCCCCCGGCATTGGAGGCTTTCCCCGGTGAGAAAAGGATCTTGGCCTTATGGAAGACGTTGATGGCTTCCGGGGTACAAGGCATATTTGCGCCTTCTCCCACACAGATGCATCCGTTCTCGACCAATGTTTTCGCCTCATCTTCGTTCAACTCGTTCTGGGTAGCACAAGGAAGTGCAATATCGCACTTTACGCCCCACGGACGCTCGCCTTCAGAAAAGCTTGCTGCGGGATATTTATCGAGGTATTCCTGGATTCGGCCCCTTTTTACATTTTTCAACTCCATGATATGCTGAAGTTTTTCCTCGTTAATCCCTTCTTCGTCATAGATATAGCCACCCGAGTCTGACATGGTAACTACTTTTCCACCCATTTGAATGGCTTTTTCGGCGGCATACTGGGCCACGTTTCCGGATCCGGAAATGACCACGGTTTTTCCTGAAAAGCTTTCTCCCTTGGTTTTCAGCATATTTTCGGCAAAATAGACGTTGCCGTAGCCGGTAGCTTCCGGCCGGATCAAGGATCCACCATACGACAACCCTTTTCCGGTAAGAACACCGGTAAACTCGTTTCGAAGGCGCTTATATTGCCCGAAGAGATACCCTATTTCCCTACCTCCAACTCCAATATCCCCTGCAGGAACATCGGTATTTGGGCCAATGTGCCGGGCGAGTTCGGTCATAAAACTCTGACAAAAACGCATCACTTCCGCATCGCTTTTACCCTTTGGATTGAAATTGGATCCTCCTTTTCCACCTCCCATGGGTAGTGTAGTAAGGCTGTTTTTGAACGTCTGTTCAAAACCAAGAAATTTGAGGATACTAAGGTTTACGCTGGGGTGAAAGCGCAATCCTCCTTTATAAGGCCCAATGGCCGAATTGTATTCGATGCGATATCCTTTATTTACTTGAATTTCACCCTTATCATCGGTCCAGGGAACGCGGAACATGACTGTACGCTCGGGCTCGACCATACGCTCCAGCAGTTTTTTGTTCTGGTATTTCTCATTCTTCTCAATGAATGGAATTACGGTTTCGGCTACTTCCGTTACCGCCTGGATGAATTCCGGTTCGTTTGGATTGTCTTTGGCGACCCCGTCGATAAAATCTCTAATGCTCTTTTTCATCTGTGTTCGTAGTGGTTGGCAGTTTGATCTGAAAGCCCTTCAGAACAAATCGCTCACAAATTAAAATTTTCGAATTAATAAAAAAACGTCCAAATAATGAGGATCCCGTAAAATAGACCCAAAAAACGTTTTCTGCACTGATTTTTCAATAAAAAGAAAACGTTTTCGTTATAGTTGGCAAATATAAGTTATCTGTAAAAAAACAAGGCCGATATTTACCGAAATAAGCTAATTATAAGCATTATATTTTCCTGTTACATATGTTTTTATATATTTGTTACGTCTCAATCTAAACCTAATTTATAATGAATACCAAAATATTGCTAGTGGTATTTTTGTTTTTTGCTGTGGCTAAACAGCAAGTAATGAGCCAGTTAGGCTTCTCCCATGAGATTGGAGCCATCACAGGTCCAATCGCTTTCTACTCTGATTACGGACAGCGATATGATTTTGAAACCAACGTGGGTAATGTAGGTTTTGGGATTGGACTCATTCACTACCTGAACTTTTCTTACAGGGCCGATTGTAACTGTTATACCAGAGATACCTATTTCAACGATCACTTCAAAGTACGGAGTGAGATCGATTACCATAAAACCAATTTCGACCACCTGGGTAAATGGGTGGAAGCAGACCGAACGACCATTACTGCCGATCAATTGCGAGCTATGAAGGGTTCAACTACGGTTTTCGATATTGGAGCTCAACTGGAGTACTTTCCGCTTAGTATTCGCGATTTTGCCGCCGGAGCCTATAAAATTGCTCCTTTCGGCAGTTTTGGAGTACACTGGGTGAGTTTCGATCCGGAGGTGTATAGTGAACTAGGGCCATTAAATACTCCCTTGACCACGCCTCCAAAGTACTTCAATGCCTTTCAGCAGGAAGGAGATTCCACCTGGTCCATTGTGATGAGTACGGGTATACGATATAAATTGACTGTATTGAGTGACTTAATGCTGGACGCTCGTTGGCAATATTACTTCTCGAATTGGGTAGATGGCTTGAATCCAAGCTTTGAAAATAACGGAGTTGTTGAAGTCCCTGAAAACAAAGCAAACGACTGGATCTTCTGGTTGAATGTGGGATACATCTATTACCTGGATTAAAAGTAACACATAAAATAAAGAAAGGCGATTCGGTTGAATCGCCTTTTTCTTTGGGTTTTATCCAATAGCTTGTTTCAGGTCGTCAACGAGATCATCCACATCCTCGATCCCAACACTTAATCGTATCAATGAATCGACCACCCCGGTCTTTTCACGTTCTTCCTTCGGAATGCTGGCGTGAGTCATGCTTGCAGGATGCCCGGCAAGGCTTTCGACACCTCCCAGGCTCTCGGCAAGTGTAAAGATCTTAAGGCGTTCCACGATCTTGATAGCTTCATCATAATCATTGCCTTTGGTCACAAACGAGATCATTCCGCCAAAATCCCGCATTTGCGATTTCGCGATCTCATGATTGGGATGATCCTCAAATCCCGGCCAGTATACTTTTTCAATCTTCGGATGATCCTTCAGGAACCGAGCTATCATGGCACCATTCTCACAATGGCGCTGCATGCGTATATGAAGTGTTTTGATCCCTCTAAGTACCAAAAAGCTATCTTGTGGCCCACAAACGGCGCCGCTGGCATTCTGAATAAAATACAGTCGATCTGCCAATTCCTTATCGCTCACCACCAAAGCGCCCATAACCACGTCGCTGTGCCCTCCCAGGTACTTGGTAGCACTGTGCATGACAATATCGGCTCCAAGATCCAGCGGCAATTGGAGGTAAGGGGTGGCAAAAGTATTATCCACTCCAAGAAGCAAACCATGCTTTTTCGAAATGGCAGCCAATGCTTTGATATCGATGATATTCATCATGGGATTCGTGGGTGTCTCGGCCCAGATAAGTTTGGTTCGTTCGTTCACGTATTCTTCCACTCGGTGAGCATTTTCCATTCCAATGAAATGGAATTTGATTCCGAAGCCTTCAAATACTTTCGTAAAGAGGCGATATGTGCCCCCATACAGATCGTTGGTAGAGATCACTTCGTCACCGGGCTTCAATAATTTGATCACGGCATCTATCGCCGCCAGTCCACTTCCAAAGGCGAGGCCATACGTTCCGTTTTCGATGCTCGCAAAGGCTTTCTCCAGCGCATTACGTGTGGGGTTGTGAGTTCGTGAATATTCGTACCCCTTATGTCCTCCAGGAGTGGATTGAGCATAGGTGGACGTTTGATAAATGGGTGGCATCACCGAACCGTAAGCCGGGTCGTGTTCTTGTCCGCCGTGAATTGTTTTGGTGTTGAATTTCATAGAAATTAACCGGTATCCCGGTCTGTTTTTGACTTAAGAATTGGATTCGTGAACAAAAGTACTGGTTTCCTTTTGGATATTGAAAACTGTCGTACTTTTATGGCATGAATTACGGATTTCGGCTTCTTTTTGTCCTTTTTTTCTTGTCGGGGTGCAAGCAGGAAGCCGTCATCGAATTTACTTCATCCTATTTTAGTGAGGAAGAGCTGGAGTTGTGTAACAATGAGCCTTGCTCGCAAGTATCGATCGAATACCAGGTAGCAAAGGGAGATGAATCCATCGCTGCTGCCATCAATGAAAAGATCGAATGGTATATTATCGCCTCACTTTTTTTGGGAGATGACGATGCGCCATCGGCTAAAACGATTCACGCAGCCGCCACCGAGTTCATCCTGGCCTATCGGGATCACCAGCCGGATCTCCCATCGAATCTGGATCTTGGCGGCTATGACGCCGAAGTGAACATTTATCACGCCTTTCAAAATGAATCCATAGTGAGCCTGGAAATGTATGCCTACCTGTTTACCGGTGGTGCTCACGGCTACGGTGCTACGTCTTTCTTGCTTTTCGATCTTAAAACCGGAGAAGGGATGGAAGCCCGCTCACTATTTACCGACCTTGCTGGCTTTGCAGCATATGCCGAGCGTAAATTCAAGGAGGAACATGAAATTACGGAGGACGCTTCTATCAATTCCACCGGATTTTGGTTTGAAGACGACCAATTCTATCTGCCCGATACCATGGGTTTTTCTGAAGATAAATTCGTGCTGCTATTCAACCCTTACGAAATTGCCAGTTATGCCGCCGGTGCCATTCGGTTGGAAATTCCCATCGAAGAGATCACCCCTTATTTAGATACCGAATTTTTATGAGAAGAGTCTATTATTTAGCCACCTGTGATACCTGTAAACGCGTTATTAAGGAATTGAATTTGCCGGCTGATTTTGAAAAACAAGAGATCAAACAGCAGGACATCACCGTGAAGGAATTGGAAGAACTGCGAAAATTGGCTGGGAGCTATGAGGCGCTTTTCAGCAAACGGGCCAAATTGTACAAGGAGCGTGGGCTCAAGGATGAAAACCTGAGTGAAGCCGACTTTAAACAATTCATTCTCGAACATTATACCTTTTTAAGCCGACCTGTGATCGTTAATGGTAGTGAAATCTTCGTAGGTAGTAGCCGTAAAACAGTAGAAGCCGCCAAATCCTCCATCCACGGTCTATGAATCAACGTGCCCTGGCCCTACTTGCCGCGACGATTGCGAGCGCGATCTATGGTGCTAACCATACCATTGCCAAAGACCTCATGCCCGATGTAATAGGTCCTTTTGGGTTTATTGTGTTGCGAGTATTGGGTGCAGCTGTCTTGTTCTGGATAGTAAGCCTCTTTGTCCCTAACGAACGCGTAGCGCGGAAGGATTGGCTACGTATCCTTGCCTGTTCCTTTTTCGGAATGGTCCTGAACATGAATATGTTCTTCAAAGGCCTGGAATTATCCACGCCTATTAACAGCTCGGTGGTTATTACGCTTACACCCGTTTTGCTTTTGGTGTTATCGGCTGTTTTTCTAAAGGAAAAGATTACCTGGATGAAGTCGGTTGGGATTGGTTTGGGTTTGGTCGGTGCGCTATTATTGATCCTTTTCGGAATAAAAACACAACCCAATGCACCCAACATCCCCTTAGGAAATATTTTATTCATCTTCAACGCTACCTCATACGCGATTTACCTCATCATCGTGAAGCCACTGGTTCATAAATACAGCTCCATCACCCTGATGAAATTCTTCTTTCTGTTTTCCATATTTATAAATGTGCCAGTTGGAGGAGGTGAATTTATGGAAGTGGCCTGGTTGGACCTGGATTGGAGCTTGATATGGAAATTGGGATTTGTAGTGGTTGGAACCACCTTCTTCACCTATTTGCTGAACATCTATGCACTTAAACAATTGAAACCATCCACCATTGGGGCGTTCATTTATCTGCAACCGGTACTTGCAGCCTTCTTCGCCATTTTGGCGGGAGCCGATAAGCTTACACCCTTAAGAATTGGCGCAGCCTTGCTCATATTCCTAGGCGTATTTTTGTCAACACGAACTCCGAAACGGCTCATCAAGAAGTCCAAATCTTAACAGTTCGGTAACTATTTTTTGGAGGTGAAATTTGTAATTTATTGGGTTGAATTAAATCTAATATTATGAATACACAAGAAGTTGCCAGCAACCTGGTGAGTTGGTTTAACAACGGACAAGAAGAGCGTTGTTATCAAGAGTTGTACAGCCCCAATATCGTTAGTCTCGAACCCGGAGGAGAAATGGCTGTCGCTAAAGGGATGGATGCCGTTATGAAGAAAGGAGAGTGGTGGCGCGAAAATTATGAGACCCATCGTAGCTCGGCCAGTGAGCCTATTGTGGCAGATGATTGGTTCAGTGTTCGTTTTGAGATGGATACTACGCACAAACCCAGTGGTCAGCGTGGCGAGATGTCGGAAATAGGCGTCTTCCAGGTTAAAGATGGAAAGATCGTAAAGGAGCAGTTCTTTTACGATATGCCCGGTGCCTAACCAGTAACTATCGAACTTTCCATATCCTGAGGAGATTTCGAGAATTTTCGAGTGTCTTCTTTAGAAAGGAATTTAAAGTGGTCCGTTCTTGGAGCTCTGCTAAAATTTTCCAGCAGATCTTCAGGCAGGGAAGTTATTTTTCGCTGCTGAAGATCGATCCAGGCGCCCATCATTTCACAGCGTGCAAAGTTTTTCCCTTCGGAATCGAAGAATTTATGTACGAATTCGAAAAAGCTTCCGTCTTCACTCATCCCACTCACTTCCAGCGATACGCTAATGGGTTTCCCCGGGAATACTTCCTTGAAGTAATAGATGTGTTCGTGGAAGATCACCGGGCCAATTTCACGCGTGACCATTGCCCTGTGTCCAAAACCAATCTCGGTCAAGAGGCTCATTCGGGTATGGCTCATAAAATTCAGATAAGCGCTATTGGCCAAATGCCGATTGGCATCCACGTCGCTCCATCTTATTTCAAATTCTTTTAAATACATAATTATTCAGTAATAAATTCAAGCACTTTATCCACGGTTTCTTTTGATCTCAGGTTGTGGTCCTGACCACTAACAAAATGCGTATTGAGTGATCGATTGGATCTGGCAGCCAATTTTACAGGCTCGAAAGGTGTTATAGTATCTCCCTGGTCGTGTACAACCAAGACAGGTTTTTCTACTTTTCTGAAAAAATGTTCGATCGAGATCTCGTTGTGTGGTAATTGTAACACGGAATTGATCTTCTGCTCCAGGTTGGATATCGCTTTCTTGGACAATCCCAATATATTCTCGAAGTACACGAACAAGGCATCTACTCCGGACGGTGTGCCCATGATCACATACCTTCCAACCGGTAATTTTTCATCAACCAGGAAACCATATCCACTCACCAAACTACCCAAAGAATGGCAAGCCACGGTATCTACCTCTCCAATATGAGTGATTGCTGCGGTATAGGCAGCGCGATAGATCTCCAGGTTCAAATAATTCCCCTTGGCCATGCCATGTCCCGGAGCATCCAGTGCATAGACTGTGAATTGGTTCAGATTTAATTGATCTACATAGGGAAGCCATCGCTGCGAATTACTCAACCATCCGTGCATAAAGAGCAGCTTCTTTGGGCCAGTACCCCATTTATGTAAGGCGGCAAACTGGCCGTCAACGTCGAGAAAGACAGTATGAGCTTCCCCGATGAATTCTTTTCCTTTTGGAGTAAATCCCACACGCCGAACTCTACATAAAAGATCAAAGGTGAATTTGCCATTCCAGGATGGAAAGAGCGGCGCAGTTAGATTTATAAAGGCCCCTGTGGACCGGATCAATATCTTTTTCATAGCATTCGATACCTATTGGTATCTAATTAATTTTCATTATTGTCCAGGCAAATTGCGTCGACCATGTTTCGTAGATGATCGATGCTGATCATGATAGCCTCTTTGTTCCCTTCCAACTTGCTCATCATGATCCCTCCTTCCAGGTTTGCCACTACAACGCAGCTGAACGATCGCACATCCACATTCGTATTTACCTGTTTATGTCTTATTCCATTCAGCACCAAGGTATTGATTGCATCTTTAAATTTTGCCAGCATCAAGATGGCCTGACCGCGAAGCAGTGGATTTGTATCATCCGCCTCCACAGCGGCATTCATAAGTGGACAGCCCCCGTCGTACAGCGGACTATCCATATAAGTTTCGAAGAAAGTAAAGATGGATTCCATTTTGGAACGAAAGTTCTTGGCGGCACGTATTGCTGTTCCCAATTGGGTGAACATGATACCCGATAGGCTACGTAATGCCTGTTCCTCCAGATCCGATTTATTTTCGAAATGCCGATAGATCGCTCCTTTGGTTAATCCCGTAGCCTTGGTGATATCACTAATGGAAGTGGCCTTATAGCCCTTGGTATTAAAGAGGTTTGCACTCTCCTTGATAATAGTTTTCTTGGTGGTTTCTGAATCTCTCACGGGTCAAAGATACCAATTGGTATCTTAATTTCAAAATAAAGCGGAAAGATTTATGTGATGGATTTCAGCAAGCGCTGCACAATTTGTTTCAGGATCTTCGGATTGGGTGTCTGCATAATACTGATCTTAAACCCCTGGTAAGCGTTCATTATTTGGTAGCTTATCTCCTCCATAGAATCCAACGTTGTGATGGAACGGTCTTCCTGCCCTTTTTGGACCCATTTCCTGAATTGTCCTTCAGCTCTTCTTCGCTGTGTACTCAAAAGGGTACGAACTACCTCCTCGTGATTGGCCATTTCGGTCCAGCTATTCAATAATAAACATCCTCTTCTGGTTTCATCGGTCAGTTGCTCCTCCATAGTAAATAAAAAAAGTAGACCAATCGTTTCAATACCATTCCGCTGTTGCTGGGACGCTCTATCGAAGCGGTTTCGCTCTATCTTGATCTGTTCTTCCAAACAAAGGAGATACAACTCCAATTTACTTCCGAAGGAATTATAAATACTACTTCTATTCAGCCCAGAACTATCCACCAGGTCTTGCATGGAAGTTCCGTGGTAGCCCCCGGCCCAAAAGGCGTTCCGACAATTGGTCAAGACTTCTGCGCGATCGAAAACTTCGGTTCTTGGCATGGATATGAATTTTGCATAAATTTAATGAAACGTTTGTTCCAAAAAAAGAATTTCAGCATTTTTCCTCCATCCTCCTTTAATTTTTTGAATTTCAATTACCTTTAAACTTTAGGAATGATCAAATTCACCTGTAAGATAGAAGTGCCCTAAACTATGTTAACACAAAACGCTATCCTTTTTTAAATGCCCATCATCCCATCGAAGTATGTAGCCCGGGGTTTATTCCGGAACGGGCATTTTTCCACCATTTACTCGGCCAAACTCAGGCCACGACCCAAATTACTTCAGAAACGAGAGCGTATTTGGCTGTTAGACGGGGACTTTATGGACCTTGATTGGTCTGAAACCAATCAATCATCGGGAAAAGTGGCGGTCCTATTGCATGGGCTGGAAGGAAACGCCCAGAGACGTTACATGCTGGGACAGGCCAGGGCCCTGATTGAAAATGGCTGGGATGCATGCGCGGTAAATTACAGAGGCTGCAGTGGAGTGGATAATTTCAGTTATGGGTCTTATAACGCCGGGAAGACCGATGACTTGGAAAGTGTGATTCAACATATAATCAAGAAAGATAGTTATGATGAGATCGCTCTAATTGGCTTTAGTTTGGGTGGCAATTTGATTTTGAAATATTTGGGTGAGGGACGAATTATTCCGAAGGAAGTAATTAAAGGCATGGCTGTTTCGGCTCCCTTGAGTCTAAAAGGGTCTTTAGAACAACTTGAAAAGCAGAAGAATGTGATCTATCGCACCTCTTTTATTCATGATCTGAGAAAGAAGTACCGGGTTAAAATGCCCAAGCATCCCGCGCACATGAATCAACATGAGTTAAAGAGGATCCGTTCACTCAAAGATTTCGATGATATTTACACCGCGCCGGCTCATGGATTTGAGGATGCCTTCGACTATTATCGGCAAAACAGCAGTCTTCAATTTCTGAAGGACATTACAAACCCGGTATTGATATTGAATGCCCAGAACGATTCATTTCTTTCCCCTCACTGTTATCCCGAATTACTTGCTTCCAAATCAAAAAATATCTATCTTGAAACTCCAAAACACGGCGGTCATGTTGGATTTCATCAGTCGAACGAAACTTACTATAATGAGATCCGGAGCTGTGAATTTCTTAACGCAAAATTTTAAATGAGATCATGAGAGTAATCAACTATGTACTATTCGTTGCCTCACTTTCCCTGATAGTCGCATGTGGAGACAAAAAGGAAGAAAAAAAGGAAGATAAATCGGTAAAAATTGGTAATACAGATAATCAGAAAAAATCGGACAGCAACACGGTGAGTCTGGGCCTTACCGGAAATGATCTCATGCAATACGACAAAAGTGAGTTTAAAGTCAAGGCAGGACAGGAAGTTACCCTCACTTTACGTCATGTTGGAAAGATGGAGTTGCTGGTAATGGGACATAATTTTGTATTGCTGAAACCTGGCACGAACATCCAGGACTTTGCCGTGGCTGCTGCTACCATCGGGAAAGATGCAGACTGGATTCCTGATGGAGGAAAAGACGTTATTGTACATACGAAAATGATTGGTGGCGGTCAGTCTACATCGATTACCTTCACCGCGCCAGAAGCAGGAGAATACGATTTTGTCTGTAGTTTCCCCGGGCATTCGGCATTGATGAAGGGCAAATTCATTGTTGAATAGTCTGGATTACAAAAAAGCATCAACCTCTTTGTAGGCGTCTATCACACGTTGGTCACCCACAATACCCGCTTGAGAATTACCATGTTCCATGCCTAATATCCCTTCGTACTGGCGGCTGTGGATATACTTGAATACGTTACTATAGTTGATCTCACCGGTTGTAGGCTCTTTTCTTCCCGGGTTGTCCCCAATTTGGAAATAAGCGATCTCATCCCAACATGCCTCGATATTCGGAATTAAATTTCCTTCCTGGATTTGTTGATGATAGATATC
>JABDNM010000004.1 GCA_013043825.1 Flavobacteriaceae bacterium | reverse complement strand
CTTCATGCCCAAAAACGATATTCGTTTACATATCAACAAGGGCGCCCTCCTGCAAGTGTTGATGAATCTTATTACCAACGCCATAAAGTATAACGACAAGGAGGCTATTAAAATCACTCTGGGCATAACCGAGGATGCGGAATATTATCACTTTTCAATAAAAGATAACGGCCTAGGAATCTTACCGAAGGACCAGGATAAAATATTTGAACTTTTTGCGGTCACCGGGGATAGGGACAAGGGCGGAATGTTAGGCTCCGGAATTGGCCTTGCGACCGTTAAAAAAATAGTAGAGTTACAGGGTGGTTCAATAAGTGTGGATTCGGAACGAGGGATAGGTAGTACGTTCCACTTCTCAATGGCTAAATTATAGCCAGTGTTTTCTTTTAAAAAGCCATAACAACACCCCCGCGATAACCACCATGGCACCTAAGAGGATGAAATAGGCATTGTGGTATTTCAGTTCGGGGATGTATTCAAAGTTCATTCCGTATATACCTGCCAGAAAGGTGAGTGGGATGAATATCACCGAGATCAACGTGAGCAACTGCATCACTTTATTCATTCTGAAACTCACTTCGGAAATAAATAATTCCTGAAGTCCGTTCATTAAATCACGATACGAATCGATCGCATCGGTCACCTGAACAGTATGCTCGTAAAGGTCCCTCAAGAAAACGTAGTTCTGGTCTTCGATAAATTCACTGTCAGATTTCGAGAATCCTGCAATGGCTTCTCTTAAAGGAGCTACAGATTTGCGGAGTTTCATCAATTGTTTTTTCAATTGATGAATCTTTGTTTTGTTTTCCATGGTGGGATCATCCATCATTTCCTCATCCAGTCCCTCGATCACCTCTTCCATTTCTTCCAAGACCACATAATAATTGTCTACAATGGCATCGATCAAGGCATAGGCCAAATAATCTGAACCTCGTTGTCGAATTCGTGTCTTTCCACCCCGGATGCGTTCACGAACAAAACTGAATAGGTCACTTTCCGTTTCCTGGAAGGAAGCTACAAAACCCTTATTGAAGTATACAGCTACATGCTCTTTGGAACACTCAAGCGTTTCTTTATTGAAACTCAATGCCCGAACGATGATGAACAAACCCGTACGATGTTCATCGAACTTAGGCCGCTGATGCGTATCCGCGATGGATTCCAGCACCAGAGGGTGTATGTGGAAGGACTCTCCGAAAAGTTCGATGAGTTCGGTATCGTGCATACCACGAATGTCGTACCAATCGACTTTTTCATCGGGACTTTCATGCAGTACAGTCTTTGCATGACTATCCAAAGTCTTTTCAGAAAAACGTTGGGAATCGTACTGCATATAATGTATGAGTACTTTTTCCACTTTTCGGTTTCCGGTGAAGACCACGGAACCCGGAGCCAATCCAATTTTTGCTCTTCTCTTGCTCATTGATTGCACCTAAAATACAATTCTTTGCTAAAAAATAGACCATTCGCCCTGGGAAATACTATTTCAGCTACTTTGGAAAAGGGGTGGTTAGCATTTTTCCCACAGCTTATCCATTGTGAGGTGAAAACTGCCAATTAAATCAAAACTAAACTCCCCAGGAGGTCCCACTGTGCTATTTGTTGTTGGTTGGATAACTTTTGGTTAGTAGTTGTCCGGGTTTTTAATAATGTCACGGGCTCTATCCTGATGAGCTGCAAGAGTCTTATCATCCATTTTATCAAGCATACTTAGCATCATGTTCATACGCCGATTATCTTCAAAGTGGGATCTCTTTTCGGACAGAAAGTTCCAGTACAATGAGTTGAACGGGCAAGCATCATCACCTGTTTTCTTCGAAACTTTATAGGAACAACCTCCACAATAATTGCTCATCTTATTTATGTAACTGCCGCTGGACACATAGGGTTTTGTTGCGATCAAACCTCCATCGGCCCACTGACTCATTCCTCGTGTATTTGTAATTTCCACCCATTCGATGGCGTCGATATAAATACCCAAATACCAGGCGTCCACTTCATCCGGATCGCATTGGGTGAGCAAGGCAAAATTTCCTGTGACCATAAGCCGCTGGATATGATGAGCGTACGCTTTGTCCAGACTCTGACCAATAGCATGTTTAAGGCAGTTCATTTTGGTATTACCCGACCAGTAAAAATTGGGTAGTGGATTGGAATTCTCCAAAACATTAAGGTCGCGATAGTCGGGCATTTGCTGCCAGTACATTCCACGCATGTATTCCCGCCAACCCAATATTTGTCGTACA
Source organism: Flavobacteriaceae bacterium (assembly GCA_013043825.1). GTDB lineage: Bacteria > Bacteroidota > Bacteroidia > Flavobacteriales > Flavobacteriaceae > Aureisphaera. The sequence goes on along the minus strand of JABDNM010000004.1, from coordinate 852 downwards.
AATCCTTCCACCTGGGAAATGTCTATTTCATCCTTGTTGGTTCTCCAATGCTCGATCACTTTTGTTATCACCTCCAGCGGTGAAATCATCTTACTGTTTAGTGCAAAGGAGAGCCGACTGTGGAAGAGAAAAATTTCCTGGGGGTCCATAGCATCCTGGAAGTCCCCAAAGTGAACCAATAGGTGTTCACAAAAATATTCCAGAACCTCGAGACTTTCCTTGCGACTAGTGGGCCATTCAAATGCATCTTCCTTGATGCTACCAATCGTCTTTACTTTCATATCCTGGAGCAGCTGTACTAGTTTTGTTACTTCTTTTGGATGGGTCTTTGGTTCCGGGATGGAAAAATCACCTTTCCATTTCTTGCGATTGCTTTTATCGAAATTCCATTTTCCTCCCTCGGGATCGTTCTTGCCTACGATCATGATATCGTGTTTCTTTCGCATATGCCGATAGAAATACTCCATGGTGAACTGTTTCTTGTCTTTGTAGAATTCGGCCAATTCGTCCCGGGTGGTTAAAAAATGTTCACTGTCGAATGCTTCAGTTTCGAGAGCGGTTTGGTCGCAGTAGGTCTTCAGTTGCTCGTCCAATCTGTATTCGTCCGGCATCTGGTATTCGAATTTTTCGGCCTCTTGTTCCTCGCAAATCTTCTTTATATTTTCGATCAAATCCTGCTTGTTATCAGAATCGTCCAGGGTATAATAGATGACTTCATGACCTTGTTCAATTAAACTGTCCTTGAAGTTTCGCATACTTAGAAAGAAAGCCACGACCTTTTGAACATGATGAACAACATAATTGGTTTCCTGTTTCATTTCAGCCATGAAATAGATCACATCATCATCGACC
>JABDNM010000001.1 GCA_013043825.1 Flavobacteriaceae bacterium | reverse complement strand
CCGGCAAATGCGCGATATTCATTTGAATCTTCTCCAGATTCGAGCTTTCTTCTTGAACGATTCTGCCCAGCGCGTCGAAAAGAGTGATCTGCACTGTTCCGTCCAGTGTGCCTAATTGAAGTATGACATAATCTGAAGCAGGGTTCGGGTAGAAGGAGAACGATCGATTCGGTTCATCTTCTGTATCCAGTACCACCGATAGCATCTTATACGCCGAGCGTCCGTAGGTCGCAGCATAAATAAAGGGGTCTACTACAACGAGATCGGTGACTACGACCGAAGGCATATTGCTGTTGAACGGTATCCAATCCTGCCCCTCCGATTCGGTCCACAATACCCCAATATCGGTGGCAAGAAAGATTCCCATGAGATCGATCTCCTCTATATCATTTACAGGGATATCGGGAAGGTTTCCAGTGATATCTATCCAGGAGTCACCTCGATCTGTACTGTAATAAACATGGCCATCATCTTCGCCATAGCGGTATCCCGATAAAGTGACGAATACCTTGTCTGTATCCAACGGACTTGGTTTAACCTTGGTTACCCATCGGTTGGGTAAACTTGCAGACAAATTGATCCAATTGGCCCCGCCATCATCCGTACGCCAAACATTCCCGTCATCGGTTCCAACATAGATCAAATCACTGTTCAATTGAGAAACTTCTATGGAAATAATGGTTCCGAAGCTTAGATTTCCTCCACCTGGGCCATTGGTGAGATCGGGACTTATTGCTGTCCAATTGGATGTTCCATTCGTAGTTTTAAATACACGTTGAGTCCCGTAATACACTATTTGAGAATTTACCGGATCCATTGCGATAGGCGTATCCCAATTATTTCGATCCCCGCCTGGGATGCCGTTTAACGCCCCACTGAAAGACGCTCCATCATTCACAGATTTTCCCAGGTTACCATTTTGCGACAATGCATAGATTACATTGGTGTTATCATGTTCCACCAAAGGTTGAAAGCCATCTCCTCCATAAATAGGGTCCCAATCATCCAGGCTTCCGGTGGTGGTTCGAATGGTGTTATTGTCCTGTGTACCACCATAAAGCTTATTCACATTTTGTGGGTCTGCATAAAACCGATAGAATTGAGTAATTGGCAGGGTATTGTCCTTCACCGATGAGGCTCCATCGTTCGAACTTTTATAGAATCCTCCATCATTCCCCAAGAGTACTTCGCCACCAACACTGGCATTAAAGGCAAGTGCATGTTGATCTACGTGAACATTCGGAAAAGTAGTGGACCAGCTTGCACCCCCATCGGTAGATTTCTGGACCACAAAATCGACATTGTAAATGGTATTTTCATTGTTGGGATCGACAAAAATACCCCGGAACCACCAATGGAAACCTACATTGGTGAGTTGAGAGGAATTCACTTCGGTCCAAGTGTCACCACCATTTGCAGTTCGGTAAACACCCTGGATACTGCCATTGGCGTCTGCATAACGAGCGTAAAGAACATTCGGGTTGGATTGAGAGATATCAATGCTAATTCTACCTTTTTCTGAAGGAGCTGTGGGCAAGCCCGTGGTCATTTCGGTCCAGGTATCACCACCATCGAACGATCGATGCAGTCCTGAAGTGGCTCCACCGTATTGTCTGAATTGGGGTCTTCGAATTCGTTCCCAGCTTGAGGCATAAACGATATCTCCATTGGTAGGGTGCATGGCCATATCTATAAAACCGGTAAAATCACTAATGAAAAGTACCTGTTCCCAGGTATTACCACCATTGGTGGTACGATAGACCCCTCGATTGGTGTCGTCTCTAAATAAAGGTCCCATAGCTGCCACGAAAACCGTGTTCTCATCATTGGGATCGATCAGGATCTTACCAATACTTCCCACATCTGGCAGGCCTTTGGTCTCCCAGGTGATCCCGCCATCATCACTTCTATAAATACCGTCACCGTCATAAGCCAGGGATCCTCCACCAGCATTTACTTCTCCGGTCCCCACCCAGAGAATATCGGTGTTATTCTTTGATATTTCCATATCTCCTATTGAAAGCATATCCTGATCGTCGAAGATTGGCAGCCAGCTACTCCCGGCATCGATAGATTTGAAAATTCCCCCGGATGCTGCTCCTACAAAATAAGTTTGTGGTTGATCTACGGGAATCTCAATATCGGTGATTCGGCCACCTATGTTTGTAGGGCCCACAAATTCCCAAACCCCGTGGAGGGGTAAGCGACCTTGCAAGTCTTTTTTCCATGCTACTGCTTTTGCATAGGCATCTGTTTTAATCTCACCTGTAGGGTAAGCCCTTTGCATGAACATAAAGTCATGAGGAGTTTCCTTATCCGGAATGATAACTGATGTTTCTGAATGATCCCGACAGCCAGCAATAATAAGCAAAAGCAGGATGCAGTGAACGTATCTTTTCATAGCCTGATAATTTTGACTAAAGATACTCTAAAATAGCAAAAGACTGTTGTTAATTGGAGAGTGTAAAATTGTAAATGATCTTGCCTATTTGCTTGGCTGGTGCCTTAGAATCGGCATTGAAACGAGTTGCCAAAGCAGCGCGCTTAGCAGGTTCCAGCAAGCACCTGGAATTGTTAGTGGTTCCTCGCACCCCGGGGGTAGCACTTACTACTCTCCCCGACCGATCCACCTCTATACTAACGACTACCTTCCCGGCTTCGTTACATTTCTGGGTTTCCTTTGCCTTGTTCAGCGCCGAGCGACCTCCTAGTCGGTAATTTCCATCGCCATCGAGCCCTACTCCGTTTCCATAGTAACTCCTTGCATTAGGATCACCGTTGGGATCTCCTTTGTCGCCTGCTCTGTCATCATCTCCTTCACTTCCTTCTGCGGAACCATTGTTCTTGGGTCCATTGATCAAACTTGAAAGGGCGTCGGAGGTAGATTTATCCGGGGTAGGCTCTACTTTCTTCGGAACTTCTTTTTTTGGGATTTCCCTAGGCGTCACCTTGGTGATCTCCTTTTTGGTTTCTCTTTTAATTACCGGGGCATCCTCATTGTTCTGGGTAACTACCTCTTCTTTAATCTCGCTTTTCGTCTCCGGGATTGGCTCGGGAATGGTTTGTTTGGGTGCCGTTTTTACAGGTTCGGTTGGTTGGTCATTACCCTGGCCATAATCTGTAGTTCCGAAGTTCACCGCGATCCCGACCTCGGGTGGCGGGTCCAGGTAAGAAAAACCGAAGAAAAACAATAAAATAAGAATGATCACATGCAGAATTACTGTGATGCGCATACTCTTTCTTTTATGTTCGGTGTCGACCAGGCTCATGGCGTGTGTTTCGGACTTTAACTTATAACTCTAATTATACGGTTCAAATTGTGTGTTAGCCGTAAATCGCAAGAGGGATGGAGGCTTTGTTGAAGCTCTTCGCGCTTGCGAAAGCGACTGCCGACAGCCCGGTCATGAAGTGACTCCGAACTGTGAAATTGCTCGCTAATTGTTAACTTCATGACTTGCCCTCAAATTAATTTGGCCTCACGGCCAGTACAACCTTATAATCGTTCTTATTGGCAATGTCCATAACGAAGACAGCATCTTCTATGGGCACTCCTTCTTCTGCTCTTAATATTATAGTAGGTTCGCTTTGTCCGGCCAGCACCGTTCTCAATTCCTTCGCGATATTGAATTCACTCACACGCTCCTTGTTTACATAGTAGGCTCCATCTTTGGTGATGCTCACCGATGCCTTTTGCTGGTTGGTCGATTTACCTTTCGCTTTTGGTAAAATAAGATCCAGGGCGTCCGGTGTAATGGCAGGCGATGTTAACAGAAAGAACACCAGTAACAGGAATACGATGTCTGTCATGGAGCTCATACTGAATTCGGGGCTTACCTTATTTCTTCCACGTAGATTCATCAGGCAGGTTCGTTTAACAGATCCAGGAAGTCCACGGCTGTAGCTTCCATTTGATGCACGACTTTATCGGTGCGCACAACCAGGTGATTGTATCCCATATAGGCTATGATTCCAACGATCAAACCTGCGACCGTCGTGGTCATGGCCGTATAGATCCCTTCGGCAAGTGTTCCCATTTCTGCTTGTCCGCTGCTACTGGCCAGTTGATGAAAAGCCAAAACCATTCCAATCACTGTTCCCAGGAAACCGATCATGGGTGCGGCACCAGCAATCGTCGCTAAAATACTTACATTTTTTTCCAGTTTATAAACCTCAAGCCGACCCGCATTTTCGATAGCGGTATTAATATCTTCCAGCGGACTGCCAATTCGGGATATTCCTTTTTCGGTGAGGCGTGCTACCGGACTGTCTTGTTGAATGCAGAGCGACTTGGCACCCTGGATATTGCCGGTGGAAACATGGTCCTTGATCTGGTTCATGAAATTTCTATCCAATTTGGACGCAGACCTGATGGCGAATACCCGTTCGAAATAGATATAAACAGCCACAAAAAGCAAAATAAAAAGGACTCCAATGATTACCTGTCCTCCTACTCCTCCGTTCATGAGAAGTTCCATAATGGACAGGGTTTTTTCAGTTACTTCAGGTTCCAGGGATTCCAAAGCATCGTCAGCCCCATCTTGCAAAAAGGTATTTAGCATAGGAAGTTAAGTTATTTAGGTTATTAACGGTGTTCGTACTCAGAAATTGTTGGGGTCTAAAAAACATAGGCTTTGAATAGCAGGAATACCGCGGCTCCTGCGAGAAAACCTATGAAGGCCAGCCAAGCTATTTTTCTCAAGTACCATATGAAATCGATGCGTTCCATTCCCATGGCTGCGACTCCTGCTGCAGAACCTATGATCAACATACTACCTCCGGTACCCGCACTATAAGCGATAAAATGCCACAAGGTACTGTCAATCGGGAAGGTACTCATGTCGTACATTCCCATGGAAGCTGCCACCAACGGTACATTATCAATAATAGCCGACAACACTCCAAGCAGCATGATCACGATGTCCTGGTTAGGTATGGCCTCCTGAAGAACCTCGGCAAGGTAACGCAAGGTACCCACCGGATCTCCATCTTGAGAAACTCCATAGACCAAACTTTCCAATCCTGCTACTGCCATAAGGATACCCAGAAAGAAAAGGATGCTGGAGATTTCGATACGGGACAAGGCTTTGTGCGCAGAGTATAAATGTCTGCGTTCATTACTGAAATCTTCTTCGGGATGTATATATTCTGAAACCAGCCAAACAACACCTAATGCGAGCATCATCCCCAAATACGGCGGAAGATGAGTAAGAGTCTTAAAAACAGGAACTGATACAATCATTCCAAGACCCAAAAACAACATTGTTCTACTTGACAATAACTTCTCAGCCTCAATATCTTCGGTAGTGTCAACTTCAATATTTCCCTGAAAGGGTTTGAGAAAGCCGGCCACCCAAAATGGAAGCACGAAACAAGCGATCGAAGGCAGGACTACCCACTTGATCAATCCCAGTGCAGTTACTTTGTTTGCGATCCACAACATAGTTGTAGTAACGTCGCCGATAGGCGACCACGCCCCTCCGGCGTTAGCTGCAATTACGACCATTGCAGCAAACCAAAGGCGTTCGTTCTTGTTCTGGATCAATTTACGTAGTAAGGTCACCAGTACGATGGTCGCAGTTAAATTATCGATGATAGCAGAGAGGATGAATGCGAGGATTCCAATGATCCAGAGTAATTTTTTCTTGCTCTTGGTACGCACTGCTCCTTTTAAGACTTCGAAGCCACGGTGCAGGTCTATGATCTCTACGATCGTCATCGCGCCAATTAGGAATATGAGTATCTCCGCGGTCTTCCCAAGATGGTGTAACAACGTATTCTCGAAGCCATGAAGGGCCTCTTCTCCGCCATCCAGGAAACTGAAAACATGATCATGGGTGTCGATCACATCGAACCAGCCCAGATTGAAACCAACTGCCAATACCGCCCAGATCAAGGCGGCCATGATGAGCGCTGGCACTGTTTTATCTAATTTTAAAGGATGTTCAAGAGTTATGGAAAGGTAACCTATTACGAATATTAGGATTATAATGGACTCCATGGATTGGCGAGATTAGTTATCGACTATTGCAAGTTTTAAAAATAGGATAATTCGATTGAATAGCCATAAAAATCACTCACATTAGACCAAAAAATTCGTTTTTGTTGGAGGCTAGTTTCCTACAATCTACAAATTGCTACCTATATAAGTTGCTTTAACGCGATCTCGAAAGCAGTCTTACTGATATTGGTTTTCGATTTGTTGGCATCATGTGCGTCTTGAATTGCCCGCTTAATGGTTTCTGAAGTATCGTTGAAAATAGCTTCGTCGGTCATTTGAACTTTCCGTTCCATGAAGTAAGCAAACACACGGGCCATTCCGCAGTTTGAAATAAAATCGGGGATTAAGCTAACGCGTTCATCGGTAAATTCCATGATGGGCCCGAAAAAGATCTCCGTGTCGGCAAAGGGAACATTGGCGCCGCAACTTATCACTTCGAGGCCGGTATCTATCATGCTTGCAATCTGCTCCCTCGTTATGAGTCGGGAAGCGGCACAGGGCGCAAAGACTTCCGTTTGCAGGGTCCAGATACGTTGGTTCATTTCATCGAATGGGATAGGGTCTTCGACTAGCAGGTAATTTCCTTTCTTCCGTAAGAAGAGTTCTTTTACTTCTGCGAGTGTGAAACCATCTTCGTTGATCACTCCCCCGCGCCGGTCGATGATGCCCACGACTTTTGCTCCCATTTGGGCCAGGTAATAGGCAGCAGCAGCTCCAACATTACCAAAACCCTGAACCACAGCGCGTTTGCCAACCACACTTCCTCCGTAAATGTCATAATAATGCCGAACGGCTTCAGCTACACCATAACCTGTGATCATATCGGCCACAGTGTATTTGCGGGTTACATCGGGCGAATAATTCAAATTCTCGATCACCTTGATCACACCTTGTCGGAGCTGACCAATACGATTGATCTTGTCGGCTTCGGTGGGATTAAAATGACCATTAAAAACACCCTCCTGGGGATGCCAAACCCCACTCTCTTCGGTGATAGGGATCACCTCATGGATCTCATCCACATTGAGGTCGCCGCCGGTTCCGTAGTAAGCCTTCAGCAACGGAGAAACAGCCTTGTACCAACGTTCCAGTACGCCTTTTTTCCGAGGATCGTTTGGGTCGAAATTGATGCCTGATTTAGCTCCGCCAATAGCCGGACCGGAGACGGTGAATTTTACTTCCATGGTCTTGGCCAGGGAGAGTACTTCGTTTTGATCGAGCCCAGGTCGCATGCGCGTACCTCCTCCGGCAGCACCACCTCGAAGTGAATTGATCACCGTCCAGCCTTCGGCTTCGGTATCTGGATCATTCCAATGGAACACGATCTCCGGTTCCTTGTTCTCGAATTTACTAAGTAATTGTTTCATTTCCATGCTATCGAAAGTCTGGATGATCTTGAGGGTTCTATCTAGGATCAATGTGCCGGCAAAGATAGAAAAATGACCTCAGCTTATTCAAAAAATAACACCACTCGAATGATCCTTTTCAGCTCCGGTCACACTGGCAAGGCAGTTCACCTCTCCCCGAAGTTTTAGCACTCCTAATAAACCAAAGACCAAGGCCTCCTTATATTCGATCAATTTCTTGTC
>JABDNM010000256.1 GCA_013043825.1 Flavobacteriaceae bacterium | reverse complement strand
TGTCTACCAAAGTGATGTTGAGGTCCAGGCTGTCTTTTTTTTGTAAGAAGGTCAAAGAACCGGGGATATGAGAGCCGAGCGTGTCGAAAGTTACAATGGTGTCGAATTTTCGAATCCGCTTACTCATTTGGATTCTATCACCAATTTCACCTTCATGCCGGATAAGAAATGGACTGTTGGTAGCCAGCTTCGTAAAATACTGATCCACGGCATTGTCTAAACTGGTTTGAACGTCATTCACTAATTGTTGCTTCCCCGTTTGGTAATTTTTATAATTCCAATACCCCTGAATACAGAGCGTCGCCACGATCACTGTCGAGATAAAATAGAGCATGTATTGGTACTTGAGTCCGTTCATCGGGCTAAATGTACTGCGGTAAACTGCTGTTTACCAAATCGGTTAACACTCGTTAACATAGCTTAACATAAAAAATGAAAGATGATTTGCATATTTGTGAAGTAGAATATAAAACCACATACCATGAAAGCACTTGTAACACTCAGTCTAATACTTACTGTAATCCTAAGTTCGGTCATTAATGCTCAGGAAATCGAAGGTATTGCAACTTACAAAACACAGCGAAAAGTTGAAATGCAATTGGATAGTACACATATGGACGACGCGATGAGAGATCGTGTTATGGCCATGATGAAGAAGCAATTAGAGCGGGAATATACCCTCGAATTTACTGAAGACGAGTCCACCTATAAAGAGGTAGAGACCCTGGACGATCCTGAAACCAGCATAGGAGGTAACGGAATGCGATTTGAAGTACAGGTAGTTGGTGGAGGTAACAGCGATTTGTTGTATAAAAATGTGAGAGAAAATCGATTCGCGAATCAAAATGAGATGTTCGGCAAGCAATTTTTAATCAAAGATGATCTAACTAAGAGGGATTGGGTGATGCACAAGGAAACCAAGAACATTGGGGAGTATACCTGTTTCAAAGCTTCATACACCTACGAACGAGATGCCATGCGAACCCGAACTATTTCCAATGAAAAAGAAGAAATCCAGCAACCAGAAAAACCCGAGAAAGAAACGATCGAGGTAGTAGCCTGGTATACTCCTCAAATCCCGGTGAAAAATGGCCCCGGAGCTTACGGAGGCTTGCCCGGATTGATCCTTGAAGTAAATGATGGTGAGCTCACCGTGCTATGCAATAAAGTAGTCTTGAATCCAAAAAACGGCCTGGATATAAAGGAGCCCAAAGGAGGTAAGGTGGTGTCTCAGGAAGAATACGATAAGATCATGGATAAAAAAATGGAGGAAATGGAAGAGCGTTTTCAAAGTGATGGACGCCGCAAAGGAAACGGAAGCGAAATCGAGATCCGTGTTCGAGGGTAGCAGATTCTTTTGGGTGGATTTGAAACTTTTTTCGAGTTCGAAAGTCTAAGGTAATTATAATACCTTTAAGCTTTCATAAAAAAAACGAATGAAGACAATATCCTACCTGGTGATCTTTTTGATATCCTTCGGAAGTATCGCCCAAAACATAAATGGCAAAGCATTTTATGAATCTAAAACGACCGTCGACATGGACAATTTCGGCGGAAGGCAAATGAGTGAGGAGATGAAACGCCAGATCGCCGAACGAATGAAGAGCATGTTAGAAAAGACCTACATCCTCACATTCAATGAAAACGAATCGATCTATAAGGAACAGGAAAAACTGGAAACCGGAACGGGAGGTCGGGGCTTTGGAATGATGATGAGTAGTTTCACCCCTGGACCGCAGTACAAGAACCTGAAGGAGAACCAAATCCTGGAAGAACATGAGTTCTTTGGAAAGCAATTTCTCGTCAATGATACCATCACCAATTTAGAATGGACCGTTGGTAAAGAATCCAAACAGATTGGTCAATACCTGGCGATCAAAGCCACAGCCATGAAGCAAGTGGACCCGAATGATTTCAGTATGGCCAGAAGAAGGAGACGTCCTGAGCCTAAAAAAGAGGAGGTCACTGAAGGTGAAGTGGTTAAAGATAGCACAGATAAGAAGCCACCCGATCCGTTCGATGAAATTGAAATTCCGAAGGAAATATTAGTTACCGCCTGGTTTACGCCACAAATCCCTGTAAAAAATGGTCCGGGAGAATATGCTGGATTACCGGGACTGATCCTGGAGATGAACATCGATCGCACCACGATTCTCTGCTCCAAAATAGTGTTGAACCCCAAGGAGGCTGATAAGATCGAACCTCTGAACACAGGAAAGGAAGTAAGCAGGGAAGAATACAATAAGATCGTCAAAGAAAAACTGGATGAGATGCGAGAAAATTTCCGAAGAGGAGATGGGCGTAGAGGCGGCGGACGAAGATTTGGCGGATAATAAATTTAAGAACATATAGGTCTCGACTGCGCTCGACCCGACAAACACTTATGTCACTTCGAGCGCAGTCGAGAAGTTTTTAAAAAGACCTGAACTATTCATGAAAAAACTGATCTTTATTCTTGCACTTCTGTGTACAGCCTCTCTTTCTGCGCAAACAATTAAGTTACGAGGAACGATAAAGGATTCCATTGGTAATCCCCTGGAATTGGCAAACGTTATTGCTGCCGAGCAAGAATCCGGGGACATCGAATCCTATGCCATCACCAATTTCGAAGGTCGATTTCAGTTGGATTTAACCACTGGAAGAACCTATACTCTCACCGCTAGTTTCCTGGGATATGAGAACTTGGTCAAAACAGTGAGCGTTGCCGAAGACAGTGAAGCCCTGAATGAAGATTTTGTGCTCAAAGAACAACCCAATCAGTTGGATGACGTCGAACTCGTTTACGAAATGCCTGTCACCGTTAAGGGAGACACCATAGTCTATAATGCAGATTCCTTCAATCGTGGTGATGAGCGCAAGCTGGGTGATGTCATGAAGAACCTGCCCGGCGTAGAAGTGAACGATGATGGTGAGATCGAAGTCGAGGGTAAGGCAGTTACCAAAGTGATGGTAGAAGGCAAGGATTTTTTCGATGGAGATTCAAAACTGGCAACCAAGAACATTCCTGCCGATGCAGTCGATAAGGTAGAAGTACTGCGGAATTACAACGAGGTGGATCAAATGCGTGGCCTTGGCAATGACCAGGACAACGTCGCGATAAATATTCGTTTGAAGGAAGGAAAAAAGAATTTCTGGTTTGGAGAGGTCACCGCGGGAGCGGGACTTGATGACGAGTCCGATGTGCGCTACCTGGTTCACCCCAAACTTTTCTACTACAGTCCGGAATACAGCTTAAACTTCATCACCGACTTCAACGATATTGGAGAAGTGCCGTTCACCTGGCGAGACTATTTCAATTTTACCGGAGGCTTCCGAAATTTCAACCGGGGCGGGGGAACCAATTTCAATATCTCGTCGACCGACTTGGGATTCGCCGTGGCCCAGAACAATCGAGCCAATGCGATTGAAACCAAGTTTCTGGCCGGAAATTTCAGCTGGCGGGCTTCCAAGAAGTGGGACCTGAGTGGCTTCGGAATACTAAGCGATAACCAAACAAACATAGTCACAAAAGCGATTAGACAATACATATCCACCGGATCAATAGAGAATACCGAAAGCGACACAGATCAGCGCAACCAACTGGCAATGCTGAAATTGAGTAGTGTTTTTAAACCGAATACCAATTTCCAGTTGGATTATGATGCCTTGGTAAAGACTTCCAAACAAACGGAAGATGCAAATACGCTTTCCGAATTTGACGGCTTTAGCAATGACATTGTTGAAGGAAAGGAGAACAAGCCATATTCTATCAACCAGAATGTAAATACCTACTTCACGGCAGACGACGACAACATATTTGCAGGACAGGTGCAACATCTCTGGCAGGACGAGGATCCATTTTATAACGCCATCACCGATCTATTGCCATTTTCCGGTATCCTCCCGGTGGATACGCTTCAGAATCGATTCAACATCAACCAGGAAAAGAACATCAAAACCCACAAACTGGACGCCAAAATCGATTACTATCATGTATTGAACAATACCAGTAACATTAATATTACCCTGGGATCCACGTTGAGCAACCAGAAATTCAATTCCAATATATTTCAGCTGTTGGACAATGGAAACACAACAGAACTAAATCAAAGCGTTCCTATTGATGGGATGACAGAATCCCTTGTAAATGACGTGGAATATGGTTTTAGTGACCTGTTCCTTGGATTTCACTATAAAATAAAAACCGGAAAGTTCATTTTTACCCCAGGCGCTACCTTGCATAACTATACTATAAAAAATACTCAGTTGGGAACCACCGAACGTCAGAATGATTGGATGGTACTACCCGATTTCAATGCCATTTTTGAATTGAAAAAAAGTGAGAATATTCGGTTCAATTATGCTCTTTCTGCTCGTTACACCGACGTGAATGACTTTGCACGAGCCTACGTATTTAACAACTACAACAGTCTGTTCCGCGGGAACAGATTCCTTGAAAATTCGCTCGCACATCAATATGATCTCACCTATTTCAGTTTTAATATGTTCAATTATACGAACGTAGGGATCAATTTAAGTTACACGCGAACCCTGGAAGGAATTAAGAGTAACTCCAATATCATAGCGATCAACCGGGTTACAACACCCATAAACATAGACAGTAATTTTCCAGATGAGACCTTCTCTGCCAATGGCCGGTTTAGTAAACGGATAAAAAGAATTCAGTTTAGTGCCAGCGGAAGTCTCTCGCTGAATCGATCCAATAACTTGTTTGCTGAACGCGGTGGCGGACCTGGTGACCCTGGAGACGATGTAAATACACTACGATTAAGCGAAAGTTTTACCCAAAGCTATCGAGCAAGCATGCGATCCAGTTTCCGGGAATGGCCCAACTTTGAAGTGGGGTACCGGTTCACGGTCAACAATTACGACAACGGTGGGTTGGAACAAACCTTTTATACCAATCAGCCCTTCGCGAATATTGATGTGAACTTCCTCAAGCATTTTACGCTTACAGCTAATTGGGATTTTTATAATTATACCGACAAGGCCGATACGATCAAGAACGAATATTCCTTTGTAAATGCTACTCTTTATTACCAGAAAGGAGAAAGTCCGTGGGAGTTTTCAATTCAGGCTACCAACATACTCAATACCGAATTCACCAACAACGACAGCTTCAACGACCAGTTCAATACCACCAACCAGTATTTCGTCCTACCGCGAATCACCATGTTCGTAGTAAAATACGATCTCTAGCCATACGCAAGGAACTTATCACCCAAAATTTGAGCTCGAACCACCCTTAATTTTCACTATCTTTCTAAAAAAACCAGGGGATGCGTAAGATTCTTATCGGAGTTTTTGTCACAGTAGTCATTGTCTTTTTCGTGCAATATTGTGAGCATGAGCGCGAAAGTAGAATGCAGCTGCAGCAAAATTCATCCCTCATTCAGAAACAGCTCAACAACGTAGGTAAGTTAATCGTGACAGAAGGAAATTTTGCGCAGGTTTATACCTATGAAGACTGGAAAAAGCTCTATTTCGATTTCCTTTCAGCAAAGAAGAAGGCCCTGGTGATCGTGAATGCAAAAGCACAGATCTCTTACGACCTCAGCAAGATTGAAACCCGCATCGACGAAGAGAACAGAACAGTAACCATAGTGAAGATCCCCGATCCGGAAGTGGCCATCTTTCCTGATATTGAATATTACGATGTACAGCAGGAATATTTTAATCAGTTCGATGCCGAGGATTACAATAAGATAAAAAAGCAAGTGTCCGATTCCATTCGGAAAGTGGTGGAAAGTTCATCATTGGTGAGTAACGCCGAGAACCGACTCCTCTCCGAGTTGCAAAAGATCTACATACTCACCAACTCCATGGGTTGGATCCTGGAATACAAAAGCGAAGTCATTGATTCGGAATCGGAACTGCTGGATCTGAAACTATGATGCGAAGGCCAGTGCCAGTTGGTTTTGAACCAGCCATTGGTTCACATCCAATCCATCTAAGATCAGGGTTGCCAAGAAGGCGGCTTCCCCGTTCACCTGCTCTTTATACGAGTAAATTTCTACTTCCTGGTTTTGCACGAGATCGGCCAAAGAGTCCTTTGCAAAGGCCCGCTTCGAAATTGAGTCTGATGATAGAGTTTTTGGAACCCCATAAAGCTTGAGCGTCATGGGCTCAAATCGTTCGAAGCCAAGGTCTACAATAGCCCCCACGGTACATCCGTCGTAGACTTCTTTGATATAGGCTGTATAATGATACATAATTCGTGGTTTTTATTCTGAAGTAAAATTACAGAACCACGATTCCCAGCCAATTATAAAAGGCCCATTTTAAATAGGAAAATACCTGATTGTAAAGGAGTTAAATCTTCTTGCTCAGCGAGAACCAACCTCCTCCGTTCATAGCTTCAACACCATTGCGTTTAAGAATGCCGGCTGCGGTTCCGCTGCGCATACCACTGGCGCAGCAGCAGATCACCGGTTTGTTCCATTTCTTTATTTCTGAAAGCTGGATCGAAATCTGTTGTAAAGGAATATGCCTTGAACCGGGAATTGCCCCACTTTCATACTCACTCCTGGTGCGAACATCGAGGATAACAGCACCTCGATCGCAGAAATCAGCGATTTTTTTGTTCTTATTTCCAAATAGACTGAATAGTCCCATATTTGTTTTATTTAAGCAACACCAACCCACCATCAATTAGGTGAGCAATTTCGGGCCGACGGTTTTTTAGTTCATTTAAATAGACCAATACCTGGTCATCACCACTCAACTCATAGATTTCGAGAGGTAGCAACCAATCGTTGGGATGGTTGCTCTTCAATTGTTTGAAAACCAGTTGTAATGATTCCCTGAAATTACTTTCTCCATTTCTTAGTTCACGCACTTGTTGATACAACGAAAACAAGTCCTTGTCAGTTGCAGAGGCTTCAAGGCGAATTGTTTCGGTACTTGGCTTATGCGTAACAAGGTCGAATGAGAAGTAGTCGGCTGCCCCGGCAAAGGCCGAAATGATCTCCTTACCTACGGCCATGTCGAAATCCCCCATTTCCGGAGTAAAAAGTAACTCGTCCTTATAGCTAACGGTACAACCGGTAAACTGGATTAACATGAGTTCACCACGAATATTTCGCATTCCGGTGACATTCAATCCTTCCACGGTGATCCCACTTTCAAATTCGAAGGCAATGGGCTTGCCATCGTAAAAATTGTACGCTTGCAAATCCCTGGGCCCCATATTCTCAATGGCCAGGTTGATGCCTTTCAGTTTACCCAACGGGGAGCGGAATCCATTGTTGTGCCGACTCACGCCATGGCCAATCACCTCTTTTTCCCGATACGATAAAGCCGTTTCCCCTTCTGTCTCAAAATAGACCACCTCGTTGTCCTCGTTTTGGATCATTCTTGTAAAATGACCGCTAATCTGAAGTCCCGTACTAATTTCTATGGTCCCTAGCTGTCGTGATTCGATGAGTTTGTTGAGGCCTCTCCATCCACCTTTTCGAACGGCCATGGTATTGGCAAATTCTTCCAGTACCTCCTGCAAGTATGCAAAATCCGGAGTCACATAAAGTTGTGGCTGTGGTTTGGTAATGTCGAAATCCTGGTAGGCTGCATCGATGGAATAGGGAATTTTCTTTACTTCCTCTTTCATACACCATTCGCTTTCACCTATGGATGAAAGCAAACCGGCTCCATAGATCTTTGGCTCATCCACCGTGCCAACCAATCCGTACTCAACGGTCCACCAATGCAGATTGCGTATCAACGAAATCTCCGATGCCGGGACTTTCTTTTGCTGTAACTCATTGACCCGGGCCTCTGCCAGATCAATTTTTTCCTGGGGTGTAGCATCGGCTTCCTTCACTATGGACAATTCCCGAACGGCTTCATAAAGCGCAATGTCATGTGCACTGGAAATGGCCTTGGCTCCAATCTCTCCGAACCTTCGTAAATATTCTGCATAGTCTGGGCTGGCAATAATAGGCGCGTGGCCGGCTCCCTCGTGTATAATGTCTGGGGCAGGTGTGTATTCAATATTCTCTAACTGACGAATATCGCTGGCTATTACCAGAACTTTGTATGCCTGGAATTCCATAAAGGCATTGGGTGGAATAAAACCATCCACGGCCACTGCGGCCCATCCAATCTCCTTGAGGATGCGATTCATCCCATACATGGAAGGGATCTCCTCGATGGAAATACCCGTTTTCCGAAGTCCTTCGACATAACTTTCATGAGCCACCCTGCTTAAATAATCCACGTTCTTTCGCATGACATAGCGCCACACGGCCTGGTTGACAGGTGTATATTGCTCATAATGCTGCGCCTTAATGTACTGCTTCAAATGAGGCGGTAATCGCTCGATGAGCTCATTGGATTCGTAGGATTCCTTCATTGAAGGTCAAAAGTAATAAGTATTACCGAGAACTACCTTTTTCTAAAGTTTTTTTGGGAGCGCGGTATACTGATCATTTACTATCTTAGCCTATCGATGAAACTCACTGCTCGAAAAGTAGAGATTGTTACAAAAGCCTCCCGATTATTCAAGGAAAAAGGCTATAGCGCAGTCTCGGTACGAGACATTGCGCAGGAAATGGGGATGAAAGCCGCCAGCCTGTACAATCACATTGAAAGCAAGCAGGAAATTCTATCCATTTTGGTGCTGGACCTGGCCCGCGATTTTACCTGCGGAATCGCAAGTGTTCGAGAATCCAATATTTCTCCGCTCGAAAAAATTGAACAGATCATCGAGCTCCATATTGATATTACCGTCAACAATTCTGAAGCCCTTGCCGCCCTTAACAACGATTGGATGCACCTCGAAGGAGAAGATCTCATCGATTTTGTCAAAATGCGGGAGGATTATGAAGAGGACTTTAGAAAGATTATCAAGGAAGGTGTCGAACTGGGACAAATTCAGCCCCGACACCCCGAAGTCATCCTGTTTTCAATCCTGTCCACCCTTAGAACACTGTACCTATGGTATCAGAAAAGGGGAAAATTGGACGTTAATGTGCTAAAAAAAGACATGGTTGCAGTCTTACTGCGAGGAATCGTGTGATAAATAAAGTTGTAATTTTAACTAACAAACGTTAGTTTTGTCTTTTTCTTGGAACTATGGCCAAATTTCATTCGGTTAAAATAAAGGACTTGTATAAAGAAACCGACGATTGCACGGTGGTTCACTTCGATATCCCGGGAGAACTGCGGGAGGAGTTTGCCTTTCGTCAGGGACAGCATTTAACCTTGAAAGCCGATATCCATGGTGAGGACACACGAAGGTCCTACAGCTTATGCTCCAGCCCACTGGATAACGAATGGAAAGTGGCCGTCAAAAAAATTCCCGGTGGTGTTTTCTCGTCCTATGTAAATGACGAGCTCAAAGCGGGCGATTCACTCCAGATCATGGCCCCCAGTGGTGCCTTTGGTGTGAATTGTTCCGATGAACCAAAGAATTACATCGCCTTCGCAGCAGGAAGTGGGATCACCCCGGTGATCTCC
Source organism: Flavobacteriaceae bacterium (assembly GCA_013043825.1). Lineage (GTDB taxonomy): Bacteria > Bacteroidota > Bacteroidia > Flavobacteriales > Flavobacteriaceae > Aureisphaera. Next base: position 5,826 of record JABDNM010000256.1, on the reverse strand, counting down.
ATGATTAAAACCCATTTGGCGAAAGAACCCGAGGCGACATTCAAGTTGTTCTACTTGAACCGCACCGTAAAATCCATTATATTTAAAGAGGAGATTGAGCAGCTTCGAAATCAGTATTTTGGCCGGTTTGAAATATTTTATTTTCTCACCAAGGAGCATCGGGATATTGAGTTGATGAATGGTAGATTCACCTCGGGGAAGTTGCAGGAAATCTTTGATAAATTGGTGTACGTTCCCGGGATAAGTGAAGCTTTTTTATGTGGCCCGGAAGAGATGATCTTCCTGGTTCGGGAGGAGCTGATAAAAGCGGGTATGCCCAAGGACAAGATTCACTACGAACTCTTCGTATCGGGTCTTTCCGAAGAAGATAAAAGGCGTGCCGAGCGCCTCGCCGAACAAAATGTGGAAGGAGTTGAGGTTACTATTGTGGATGGTGGAAAAGAGTTCCATTTTACAATGACCAAAGACTTCGACAACATCCTGGATGCTGCGCTTGGAGCCGGAGCCGACCTGCCGTTTGCCTGCAAAGGAGGCGTGTGCAGCACTTGTAAATGCCAGGTTATGGAAGGTTCAGTGGAAATGAAAGTGAATTATGCATTGGAAGAACATGAAGTAGAACAAAACTATGTATTGAGTTGTCAATCTGTTCCTACTTCAGAAAAAGTAAAAGTTAATTACGACGTTTAAAACAGACGAGCATGAGTGAAAAGGAAGTAAAGAACATGGAAGATATTTTTGAAGCCCGAATCGCGCGCGATGAGAAGATCGAGCCCAAGGATTGGATGCCAGAGAAATACCGTCAGACACACATTCGACAAATTTCTCAGCATGCGCATTCAGAGATCGTGGGGATGTTACCTGAAGGTAATTGGATCACAAGGGCACCCAGCCTTCGAAGAAAGGCAGCCTTACTGGCCAAAGTTCAGGATGAGGCTGGACATGGCCTCTATTTGTACGCAGCCTGTGAGACTTTAGGAATTACCCGAGAGCAGATGTACGAGCAGTTGCATACCGGAAAAGCAAAATATTCCTCGATTTTTAATTATCCCACGGTAACCTGGGCCGACATTGGTGCAATAGGCTGGCTGGTGGATGGCGCTGCCATTATCAACCAGGTTCCATTATGCAATACTTCCTTTGGCCCCTATGCCCGTGCTATGGTACGTGTATGTAAAGAAGAAAGTTTCCATCAGCGACAGGGGTTTGAGATCATGCTCACCTTATGCAATGGTAGTTCGGAACAAAAGGCAATGGCTCAGGATGCCCTGAATAGATGGTGGTGGCCCAGCTTGATGATGTTTGGCCCTACCGATGCCGAATCTGTCCATACCGAACAATCCATGAAATGGAAATTGAAACGCAAGACCAACGATGAATTACGACAGCAATTCATTGATCAAACGGTTCCACAGGCAGACATACTTGGCTTATCCATTCCAGATCCAGACTTAAAATGGAACGAAAAAGAAGGACACTATGATTTTGGAGCAATAGACTGGGATGAATTCTGGCAGGTGGTCAAAGGTCACGGGCCGTGCAATAAAGAACGCATGGACGCTCGTGTGAGCGCATGGGAAAATGGTACCTGGGTGCGGGATGCAGCCATGGCCCATGCTGAAAAGAAAGAAATGAAGAATAGAAAAGCGGGATAATAAGACGATAGATATGAAGAAGAATTGGCCCTTATGGGAAGTATTTGTACGATCGAAAAACGGCCTGGAGCATCGCCATTTTGGTAGCCTTCGCGCAGCCGATGCCGAAATGGCTCTGGAGAATGCGCGGGACGTTTACACCAGGCGGAATGAAGGCGTGAGTATCTGGGTGGTGGAAAGCAAGCACATAACAGCTTCCAACCCAAAAGATCACGGAGAATTATTTGAGCCTGCTCAGGACAAAGTGTATAGACACCCAACGTTCTACAACCTCCCGGATGACGTAAAACATATGTAAGATGGCAAATACAGATTTATACAACTACATTCTTGGAATAGCGGATAACAGTTTGATCCTAGGGCAGCGACTTGGGGAGCTCTGCGGTCACGGTCCCAACCTTGAAACAGATATAGCACTCACCAATATTTCACTGGACCTCATTGGGCAAACGCGTAGCTATTATCAATACGCCGCAAGTTTTTCTGAAGAATATAAAACTGAAGATGATATTGCTTTTTTACGACTCGAGCGGGAGTACAGGAATGTACTATTGGTCGAACAACCCAATACCCACTTTGGATTTGTAATTGGGAGACAGTATTTGTTCGATGTGTACCACTATATGTTGATGGATGAGCTTCAGAATACCAAAGATGATACACTACAGGCTATCGCCAGGAAGTGCATCAAAGAAGTGAGCTATCACAAAAGGTTCTCCGGAGATTGGCTCAAGCGTTTAGGAGACGGAACCGAAGAAAGTCACCAAAAGATGCAGGAAGCCATCAATGGTCTTTGGCGATTTACCAATGAGCTCTTCGAGTTAACTGAGTCCGAAGATGCCATGATAAAAGCTGGAATTGGTGTGGACGTTTCCAAAATGAAGGAACACTATTACGCAGAAGTTAGCTTGCTACTTAATGAGGCAACACTGCAGGTGCCTGAACGTAAGAATTTCACGAGTGGAGGAAAAAAGGGCACGCATACCGAACATTTCGGGTACATACTCTCCGAATTACAGTATATGCAACGGACCTTTCCTAATATGACATGGTAATGACAATTGACCTTCAACCTAATATCGATCGTGCTTTAATTCCAGTGCTGGAGACGGTTGCAGACCCGGAAATTCCGGTACTAACCGTATTGGATCTTGGAGTGATACGTGAGGCGATCGAGGAGCAGGGGATTGTAAAAATAAAGTTAACACCTACTTACTCCGGTTGTCCAGCCATGGATGTGATGAGCCAGGATCTTGTAGCAGCTTTTGCGAAAGTTGGTAAAGAAGTAGAGGTCGAATTAGTGCTAGCTCCGGCCTGGTCTACAGATTGGATCAGTGAGAAAGGCAAGCAAAAAATGGAAGTCTACGGCATTGCCGCCCCATTGGAAGAGACGGCCGATAAAGAAGCCTTGTTAGGCAACAAGAAAATTGTGAAATGCACGAATTGCGGGAGTAGAAATACGCGTTTGATCAGTCAGTTTGGATCTACTGCCTGCAAAGCATTGTTCCAGTGCAATGAGTGCCTGGAACCATTTGACTACTTTAAATGTTTGAAGTAGCGATTAATAAATAGGTATGAGCATGAATTCAATTGAACTGAAAATTGAAAACCAAACGGCCTGGATCACGTTGAACCGACCGGAGGTATTTAATAGTTTCAATCGGGAAATGGCCCTTTCACTTCAATCGCATTTGGATGATTGTGAAAAGAACTCCGAAGTGAGAGCTATCGTCATTACGGGAAGTGGTAAAGCTTTTTGTGCCGGTCAGGACCTCAAAGAGGTGACCACTCCCGAATTAAACCCCGGATTCAAAAAGATCCTTGAAGAACACTATAATCCTATTATTTCGAGAATAAGAACCATCGAAAAACCGGTCATTGCCGCAGTCAATGGGGTAGCTGCAGGCGCTGGAGCGAATATCGCCTTGGCTTGTGATATAGTGATTGCATCAGAGAATGCCAGTTTTATCCAGGCGTTCAGCAAGATCGGGCTGATCCCGGACAGCGCCGGTACCTTCTTTCTTCCAAGACTTATTGGATTTCAAAAAGCGTCGTCGCTTATGATGCTGGGAGACAAAGTAATGGCCAAAGAGGCGTTGGAATTAGGATTGGTCTACAAAGTATTTTCTTCGGAATCGTTTAATGCTGAAACAAATTTACTTGCCCAAACCTTAGCACAAATGCCTACCAAAGCTTTAGGGATGACAAAACGATTGTTGAATGCATCGATGACCAACACACTCAAGGAGCAGTTGGAAATGGAATCCCAATTACAAATTGAAGCGGCTCAAAGCACTGATTATGCTGAAGGAGTAGCAGCCTTTGTCGAAAAACGAAAACCCAATTTTAAAGGAAACTAAAATATGAATGTAGGCATTATTGGTTCCGGAACTATGGGAAGCGGGATTGCGCAAGTGGCTGCAACGGCAGACTGCCAGGTGAAAATATTCGACACCAATTCCGAAGCACTGGAACATGCCAGATCTTCATTGGACCGAATACTAAATCGGCTTATTGAGAAGGAGCGAATTGGCGAAGAGGAAAAATACCGTATCCAGGCTAATATCAGCTATGTGAATTCGCTTGCCGATCTCGCCGAGTCCGACCTTACCATTGAGGCCATTATTGAAGATCTGAACATCAAAAAACAAGTTTTTGAAGAGCTGGAAGGCATTCTTTCAAAGCGTGCCATCATTGCCACCAATACTTCGTCTCTATCGGTTGCATCCATAGCTTCAGCCTTAAAATTCCCGGAGCGATGTATCGGGATTCACTTTTTCAACCCGGCACCTTTGATGAGATTAGTAGAGATCGTTCCCGCCATTCAAACAGCGGCTACAACTCTGAACGCGGCGATCCGGATAATTGAAGATTGGGGAAAAACAGTTGCGGTAGCTAAAGACACACCGGGATTCATCGTAAATCGAGTGGCACGTCCGTTCTACGGAGAATCCTTAAGGATCTACGAGGAGGGAATTGCCAATTTTAATACCATAGACGTTGCTTTGAGACAAGAAGGAGGATTTAAAATGGGTCCTTTTGAGTTGATGGATTTTATAGGAAACGACGTCAATTATACCGTAACTGAGACTGTCTTTAAAGAATTTTATTACGATCCGCGCTACAAACCGTCTTTTACTCAAAAGCGATACAGTGAAGCAGGATTCTTAGGGAGAAAGACCGGTAAAGGATATTACGATTACGACGAACATGGGAAACCACAAAATTTGGCGCAGCACGCTCCTTCAAAGGAACTGGCAAGATCCATCTTGGATCGGGTGTTGGTGATGTTGATCAATGAAGCGGCAGATGCTTTATTTCTGAATATCGCTTCAGCGGCCGATATAGATAGTGCGATGACCCGGGGAGTGAACTATCCTAAAGGGCTGCTTGCCTGGGCCGATGAACTAGGGATAGCATGGTGTGTCCAGAAAATGGACGCACTTTATAATATATATCATGAGGACCGATATCGTTGCTCTCCATTACTTCGGAAAATGGCTGAGGAAAACAAAACGTTTTTTTGATGGATGGAACGAAAATACCCTATAAAATGCTCTCCCTGGATGCTTTCAGCACCTGGTTAGGTATTGAAATATTGGAATGCGAAGTTGGCAGGTGTAAGGTAGGAATGCACGTACGTCCAGAAATGTTGAATAGTATGGACAAGGCACATGGCGGAATAAGTTATTCGCTCGCAGATACAGCTTTTGGCTTTACTGCGAATACCCATGGGAAATACGCGGTAAGTATAGAAACCTCCATCAACCATATCGAAGCATTGGAAGTTGGAGATTACCTCATCGCCGAGGCGATCGTGGACCTGCACAAGACCAAAGTAGGTTTTAACGTGGTAGAGGTGAAGCGTGGTGATGAACTGGTGGCACTTTTTAAAGGAGTTGTGTATCGAACTGCCAAAGATTGGGAAGAGTAATGGTCTACTCGAGAGGTGTACTTAATTTAGAATTGGCTAAGATGAAATTATATGAAGGAAGCATACATAGTTGACGGGCTGCGAACCCCTATAGGAAGTTACAAGGGAACATTGAGTGCGGTGCGAACGGACGACCTGGCTGCTCATGTGATCCGGGCCTTGGTGGCTAACAATTCGACTATTCCAAAGGAAGCTTACGACGATGTGATTCTAGGTTGCGCGAATCAGGCAGGAGAAGAT
>JABDNM010000251.1 GCA_013043825.1 Flavobacteriaceae bacterium | reverse complement strand
CTCTATACCATTGCCATCCTGTCTTTCGGGATTAAATTCATCTGGAAATACCGCCATAATCGTTATGAAAAGATCCGAACAGTGAGCGTCATGTTCTTTCAAACTGCTTTCGCCTTCCTCATCCCCGAATTCATGGCCAGACTGAACAGTGATAATTTTTCACTTCCCTACTACGATCTCAAAAATATTTGGCCGCTTAATTATTATAATTTTGAGCAATACCGGGTAGATAGTTTCATTTCGGCAGGCGATGTAGGTTTGGCTTTGCTAATTTTTGGAGTACTCTCCATTTTTGTCATCACCCCTATCCTAACCTACAAATACGGTAAACGCTGGTATTGTAGTTGGGTCTGTGGATGTGGAGGGTTGGCCGAAACCGCCGGGGACCCCTTCAGGCATCTAAGTGATAAACGCATGGTGGCCTGGAAAGTGGAACGATGGGTAGTACACAGCGTGCTGGTTTTTGTCGTCGTTATGACCACGGCAGTTGTATCGACTTATTTAGGATACGACGCGTCAAAATATTGGCTTACAAAAGACATCTTCCTAATTGGGGTAGGAGTACTGCTCACCCTGCTGTTCGCTGTTATCTGGGCCTTCAAACGGCAGGAGCTCGAGAAAGATGCTCGTTTTGGTGCTGTAGGATACCTGGTGATCATTCTTGCCTTATTGGGTATTCATTTATTTAGTGGCGATGGTAATGTTTTTTTGTTCGAGGCCGAAACGCTGCGAAAATCATATGGTTTCTTAATTGGCGCCATATTTAGTGGCGTGATAGGTACCGGTTTCTATCCCATTTTCGGAAATAGGGTATGGTGCAGAATGGGCTGTCCCATGGCCGCCATCCTGGGGTTACAACAACGATTGTTTTCTAAATTCAGAATTACGACCAATGGCGGACAATGTATTTCCTGCGGTAATTGTTCCACCTATTGCGAAATGGGTATTGATGTACGTGCCTATGCTCAAAAAGGGGAGAACATTGTTCGAGCCAGTTGTGTTGGGTGTGGAATTTGTTCTGCGGTATGCCCCCGCGGTGTTCTGAAACTAGAAAACGGCCCGCTTGCAGGCCGTATCGATGGCAATGAGGTGCTACTGGGTAACGATGTAGACCTCATGAAATTGGTCAACAATAAATTTTAATCTTCCACCTCAACAAAAACCGGCGCTTGGTCATAGGTATAAGTTGTATCGGTTAATATTTTTACTTCTTTAGTTTCCCAGTTCACCAGTTGGATATCGAATTCTGTCCGTTCCAGGTTGAAGACTTCAATAGCCAGCCATTTCCCATCTGAACTCCAATCATGCCATCCCTGGTTTAAGCTATCCTGTTTAAACAACTGCCATTGTTTACTTCCATCCGGGCTAATAGCAAATAATGTGGACCTGCCTTTTTGAACCGATTGATACGAAATGAAATCCTTGGTAGGATGCCATCTGGGCGGACCGGCATGATAATTATGCCATTTGGCTGTGGTATCTGCTTTTGGATAATGAGTGAGCTGCTGTAGGTTTGATCCATCGGCATTCATGATATACAACTCATCCAGGTAACCGGAATCTTTTTTAAATGGTTTCAGGGCTCCGCGAAACACTATCTTGGTACCATCCGGTGAAAAGTGAGGATCGTTGAAATAAGGTAGATCAATCTCAATTGTATCCAAGATCTTGCCCTTAAAATCTATCAGGTAGAATGCAGTATCCACTGTTCGATGTGGTTCAACAATAAGTTCCGTACCTCCTTTTCTTGAACCTATCCAACTATCGGAGAGCCGAACATCCAGCACCTTTTCATACTTTGAACCAACGGCATCGGTCCTGTAAAGGAAATAGTGACGATGCGCGGTATCCTTGTCGGAGATCACATAAAGATCCTTACCGGCGGCATTGTAGGTCCATTCCACGCCAGGGAGTTGTGTGATATTTTTCTTGTCTCCTCCGTCAAGATTCATACTGAATACCTCGTAATTGTCATTTTCACCATCAAACAACACGTTGTAAGCCAGGCGATATTTTTTCGCTTCAAATTGTTCGTCATTCATCGCATTGTCTTTGTGAGTCGTCTCCTTGCAGGCCAGAAGCAAAATAGGTATTACCAAGAGTAACTTTTTCATGAGTTTCTAATTAAAAATGATTGTTTGTAATTGAACTAGCAACGAACCAAAGGTGAGGAAATGATATAATTCGACATTGTAAAAAATTTACCTCAATGGAACATAATGTGGCCATTCACCCTGGTCTTCGATGTATTTCTTAGGGTTAATTCCCGAAAAAGCCTGAAAATCTTTAATAAAATGTGCCTGATCGTAATAGCCACATCCCGTAGCCACCTTCGCCCAGTCTACTTTTTTCTGTTCATGCATAAGCGCCAGGATCTCGTTGAACCTTACGATTCGGTGAAACTGTTTTGGTGTAAGGCCCACATATTTTTTAAATAAGTGAATGAACTGTTTTTGAGAATAGCCAGATCGCTCTGCGAGTTCTTTCAGGTTCAGTTGATCTGCATTCTCCCCGATCTCGGCCACCAATTGTTGAATTATCTCACCTTGAAACGAGACTTCATCCAATTGAACATTCAACCATTGCTCTGCCAAAGCGATCTTGTCTTCCGGTTCCGAGGCCTCTATTAATTTCAAACGAAGTTGCATGATCTCATCGCCAAATACCTTTTGGGCATGTACCACCTTATTATTAAACGAATCAACCGATTGCTTGATGAAAGGATAGCAGGACCCGGCTTTAAACGTAATTACCAACATTTCCGATTCATTGTCGGAACTAATCGTAAGATAATTGGTATGCATGCCCGAGAACCAGGCATCTTTGCATTCCTGCAACTCGTTCAAGGTGTCGTTATCGTAGATGTATCTGGGAGGTTCAAGCAAATTCACTACTAAGTTGGTAGTTCCATCGGGCAGAAATTTGTCCTTGGAATGTGGAACTTCAAAACCGTTGTAATACACAATGCTCAAAACGAATTTGTCGAGTGGAGGTTTTGGCGTAACATTCTTAAATACCATGCTAGAAATTTACCGAATTCAGCTGTTAGTAACAAACTATTGGAGCGTCTAAACGAATGTTATAATTTTTTCTGAAATTCGCAGCACCGAAACTGCACATGGCTTCCAACATAAAAGTAATTATACCTGCACACAATGAGGCAAAATCTATTGGCAAGGTCATCGCAGACATTCCTTCGTTAGTTTCAGAGGTCATAGTTGTAAATAATGGTTCCAGCGATAATACCGCCGAAGTGGCTAAAGCAGCCGGTGCTACAGTATTGGAAG
>JABDNM010000037.1 GCA_013043825.1 Flavobacteriaceae bacterium | reverse complement strand
GTACCGACCATTCAATGAATCTTCAAAACGGCGATATTGAACCCAGGTACATGGACGATAAAAAAGAATGGATAGTAAGCGTACTCAAACAATTATGACATGAAGTAATTCACTCCCTAAACTACCTACTTCAGGCCTGCCAAACTCGCTTTTAGGGTTTCGATCTTAGCCAGGGCATCTGCCTCTTTCTGTTTTTCCATAGCGACCACCTTTTCGGGGGCACCTTTTACAAAACGTTCGTTACGCAATTTTCCCTGAACACTCTTGAGAAAGCCTTCGGTGTATTTTAACTCCTCCTTCAATTTGTTGATCTCGTCCTCCACATTCACCGTTCCCTCTATGGGTATGAAGTATTCGTTCGATTTTACGCGGAAGCTGAGTGCTCCGGATATTTTTTTATCTACGTAATTCAATGCACCGATATTCCCCAATTTGCCAATCACAGCATCGAATCGACGAGGGGCCTTTTCAGCATTTAACACAGATAGATCGATCGATTCTTTGAAAGACAGATTTTTTTCTTTGCGCAGATTTCGTATCCCCGTTACTACCTGAGATGCAAATTCAAACTCCTTGATTAGTTCTTGATCGAACGACTTTTCTTCCGGCCAGTTAGACACGATCAAGGCTTCTTCCGGTGTTCGAGTAGTAATGTGTTGCCAGATCTCTTCGGAAATAAACGGTACAAAGGGATGCAAGAGTCGGAGGTTATCTTCGAGAATTCGAATCACTGCCGCTTTCGTCCCTTTATCGATGGGCGATCCATAGTCCGGTTTCACCATCTCCAGCAACCAGGAACAGAAATCGTCCCACACCAGTTTATAAGTTGCCATCAAAGCATCACTTATACGGTATTTACTATAGTGATCGTTGATCTCCTTCAGGCTTTGCTGAAAGCGATTCGTGTACCATTCGATTGCGATTTGCGCCGTTTCATTTGGTTCACTTTTTGCAGCTACCTCCCAACCGTCTATTAACCGGTAGGCATTCCAAATCTTATTCACAAATCCGCTTCCCTGTTTGCACAAATCCTCATCAAACATAAGGTCATTCCCGGCTGGTGAGCTTAAAAGCATACCCACACGCACACCGTCGGCACCATACTTTTGCATCAGTTCGATGGGGTCTGGCGAATTACCCAATGATTTGCTCATTTTGCGTCGCTGCTTATCACGAACGATTCCTGTAAGATATACGTTGGTAAATGGTTTTTCACCGCGATATTCAAAGCCAGCGATGATCATACGTGCTACCCAGAAAAAGAGGATTTCCGGTGCAGTGACCAGATCGTTGGTGGGATAGTAGTAATTAATCTCTTTGTTTTCGGGTTCCAGGATACCATTAAAAACACTAATAGGCCACAACCAGGAGGAAAACCAGGTATCCACCACATCGGGGTCTTGAGTTAAATCGTGAATCGTGAGTTGTGAGTTGTTAGTTCGATCCTTGGCCAATTCCAGAGCTTGTTCGATGGTTTCAGCAACTACAAAATCGTCCTTGCCTTCCCCGTAAAAGTATGCAGGTATTTGTTGTCCCCACCATAATTGTCTAGAGATGTTCCAGTCCCGTACATTTTCCATCCAGTGACGGTAGGTATTGATGAATTTCTCGGGAACTAGGTGGACATCTTTTTGCAAAACTGCATCCAATGCGGGTTGAGCCAAATCCTTCATCTTCAAAAACCATTGATCGCTCAACTTAGGTTCAATGATGGCCCCGGTTCTTTCACTGGTTCCAACTTTGTTGAAGTGCTGTTCCACTTTATCCATGGCACCTATAGACTCTAGTTCCTTGATGATCTCTTTCCTTGCCAGGAAACGGTCTTTTCCCTCGTAATGCATTCCGAAGTGATTCAAACTACCATCATCATTTAAAATGTCTATCACTTCCAGTCCATGCTTATCCCCTAAAATCTTATCATTTTCATCGTGGGCCGGGGTCACTTTCAAGCAACCGGTCCCAAACTCCATACTAACGTACTCGTCTTCAATTATAGGAACAACGCGCTCACAGATGGGTACGATAACCTCTTTCCCTCTAAGATGATGATATCGTTCATCGTTGGGATTGATACAAACCGCGGTATCACCCAGAATGGTCTCCGGACGGGTGGTCGCAATGGTCACATAATTGGTGGAATCTTTGATCTTATACCTCATATAGTAGAGATTCCCCTGTTTCTCTTCATAATTCACTTCCTCATCGCTCAAGGTTGTCTGTGCTTCTGGATCCCAATTCACCATGCGGTATCCCCTGTAAATATTGCCTTTGTTGTACAGATCCACAAAAACCTTGATCACAGACTCCGACATATTGTCATCCATGGTAAACTTTGTGCGCTCCCAGTCGCAGGATGCGCCTAGTTTCTTCAGTTGTTCCAGAATAATCCCCCCATGTTTATGGGTCCATTCCCAGGCGTGATCGATGAATTCTTCCCTCGATATATCGGTTTTTTCGATTCCCTCCGATTTCAATTTGGCGACGACTTTAGCTTCTGTTGCGATGGAGGCATGATCGGTTCCTGGCACCCAGCAAGCATTGAATCCCTGTAACCTGGCACGTCGAATAAGCACATCCTGAATGGTATTATTGAGCATATGCCCCATATGCAGGACCCCGGTGACGTTAGGAGGAGGAATAACGATGGTATAAGGGGTTCTTTCATCGATTTCACTGTGAAAATAACCCTGCTCCAACCAATAGCTATACCACTTATTTTCAATGGTTTGCGTATTAAATTTTGCCTCTAAAGCCATTTTTGGTCCAATTTTTGAAACTAATGGACAAAAGTAGGTATTACTGAAATAGTATGAAATTATTAAAGTGAATAACTTATATTGCGAGTTGAACAAAAAGTACCTACTTTAGTATTTCTGTAAAAATTAGAAACCATGAAAAAAATTATTCTAGTAGCAGTAATTGCCCTAATTAGTTTTGCTGCTAATGCACAGGCGAAAATCAACTTTAAGGTCGAAACCATCGACTATGGAAAAATTGAAAAAGGCAGTGATGGTGTTCGTTCCTTTGAGTTTACAAATACAGGTGATGCGCCCTTGATCATCAGCGATGTTAAATCAAGTTGTGGTTGTACCGTGCCCGAAAAGCCAAAAGATCCGGTTGCTCCTGGAGCTTCCAGTGTAATTAAGGTGAAGTACGACACAAATCGAGTTGGTCCCATTCGCAAAACAGTGACCGTTTATTCGAATGCCACCGAACCCATCAAGGCGTTAAAAATAAAAGGGGAAGTTTTGGCTCCCAGTAACAATAAAAGCGTCCTCGAGAAAACAAAGTAATTCGTGATCGAAAAAGATACAGCCGCTTCCATTGGAAGCGGCTTTTTTTATAACAGTTTCTGAAGGACGAACTTTTTCTTCATCCTAATCCCATTGCGTTCAATTACCAGGGTAATTCTTCTTCCCTCTTTTGAAGTGAAGACAGCATTGATCTCTTGCAACTTGAGATCGTAAAATTCTTTCCCGTTCAGGGAAATAAGCTCATCCCCCACCCGAATATCAACCATCGCAGCAGGTGAGTCATTACGAACCTCTGCGATCACCAGTTTAGGTGCCAGGAAAAAAGTGTAAAAGGGGTTCACATTGATTATAACACCTGAGGTCGCTCCTGGATTCCTAACTAAACTTATACCTTCCGAAGGCAAGGTAGTAACGTCCTTAACCGGTACCATTCCACGATGTTCAACAACGATACCCGACATATTGTAATTAAACGATTTATTAAAAAAACCATTTTTTTTAAGTACTACCTTTTTGGTGCGATAGTTAATAATCATGGTGAATCGTTTCCAAATATCACTGCCTATCGTCCCGTTACGCTGTCCTATGCTCTCCAGGTTCCTTAACGCGGTGCTATCCGGATAAGATACGTTCACTTGATTGAGTTCGAATGTGCCCAGGGTAAATTTGTCTAATTTGGATCGTTTCCCATTCACTGCTCCACTCAAACCCAATCCTAAAAAATCGTTGAAGTAGTTCTTCGGGGTTTCTGTGATGCCTATGTTTTCATCAAACAGCCAGAGTGCATCACTAGCACCGGTATCCATGAGCATGGTAACATCGTAGTCTTTCCCAAGAGCATTGATCTTGGTCCTGATATAGGGTTTATTCTCGACGATCCCAATGTTGAATTCCTCGCACTTCCTGCACTTTTTCGGTGTGTAGAAATAGGGGTTGTGCATCGTTAGCTGTTCAGAGTAATAATCGATCTCTGCAACCATATCTTTGAAAAAGTCATACCCAATTACCCCATGCACAGGGACTCCCATACGGGGAGAGAAGTTGATCTTTTGGTCGAATATCACATAGATCTTATGATCTTTATCGACCGCATCACCAATCTTCACCACATTGTTTATACTCTTCAGAGCATCGATATCTCCGCCATCCCCTAGCCCCCGGATCTTCGTAGGGACCGCGTTCTTCAATGTTAATGAATCCGATTCGTATAAACTGAAAAGCAAGGTGAAGTTGACCCCAGTATCTAATAAAAAAGAAAGTTTCTTACCATTTACCTCTACCGGGACGATCGCTAGGTTATTGATGAGTTCGAACTGGAGCTTGTCTTTCTTTTTGTTCGCCGGAAGGTGAAATCCCACCTGTGCCACCGCCGGAACTATCGAGCCAAGCCAAATCAAAAAAAATATGCAGCAAGCGCAACACGTTTTATACCCACTCATTTGATTTAGAAGATATAAAAAGAAACAGCAAAAGCCGGTAATAGGGAGAAATTTTAAGAAATATTTCGCAACTTTGTTTCCCTAATTCAAGTTGTATGCCAGTTGTATCATCCAAGGGCAGGAACATGCCGGAATCCCCAATAAGAAAGCTCGTTCCTTTTGCTGAAAAAGCCTACAAGCAAAATAAGACGGTTTACCATTTGAACATCGGTCAACCAGATATTAAAACCCCACAGATCGCTATGGATGCGGTTATGAATCACAATTTGGAGATCCTGGCTTATTCGCGATCTGAAGGCTCGGAAGAATACCGCAAAAAGATTGCCCAATACTACCATCAAAATCAAATTCCCGTTTCCGCAGATGAAATTATCGTAACCACAGGAGGTAGTGAGGCTCTCCTATTTGCCATGGGTACTATCTGCGATGCCGGTGATGAGGTGATCATCCCCGAGCCGTTTTATGCCAATTATAATGGTTTTGCGACCGCGTCCGGGGTAACCATCGTTCCTGTGATCTCCAAAATAGAGAATAATTTTGCGCTTCCCCCAATTTCAGAATTTGAAAAGCTGATCACCCCAAAAACCAAGGCCATCCTCATTTGCAATCCAGGGAACCCAACGGGTTACCTCTATTCCAAAGAAGAAATACAAACACTGGCGCAGATCGTAATAAAACACGATCTCTTCCTGGTTGCAGACGAGGTGTACCGCGAATTCACCTATGACGGACTGGAACATTACTCCATACTTCAAGAGTCAGATATGGCCGAACATGGAATATTGATCGATTCGGTTTCCAAAAGGTATAGCATGTGTGGTGCGCGAATTGGATGTCTGGTTTCCAAAAATAAACAGGTGATAGCTACCGCATTGAAATTTGCCCAGGCCCGTTTGAGCCCCCCAACCTTTGCTCAAATTGCGAGTGAGGCCGCCTTGAATACCCCTCAAAGTTACTTCGACGATGTAATCGCCGAGTATCAGGACCGAAGAAATACCCTGGTAAATCTCCTGCAGGAAATTCCCGGTGTGACGGTTGGCATCCCAAAAGGTGCATTTTATTGTATCGCACAATTACCTATTAAAAACAGTGACAAATTTGCCCAATGGTTGTTGGAAGACTTCGATGTGGATGGTGAGACGGTTATGGTAGCACCAGCAGCCGGATTCTACTCAACGCCCGGTGTTGGGTTGAACCAAGTTCGAATTGCATATGTACTTCGGAAGGAAAGCCTTGTGAAAGCTGTCAACATTCTAAAAGCCGCCCTGGCTAGTTATTCCGATTAATGCAGATAGAATCCAATAAATCACTGAAAGAATTTAACACTTTTAACATCGACGTTAAGGCGAAGAGCTTTGTCTCTGTAAATTCAGTTGAAACCCTAAAGGAAGCTCTTCGGAATTATGCGACGGAAGATAAATTTATCCTGGGGGGTGGAAGTAATATTTTGCTCACTAGTGATCTGGATGTCCTGGTCCTTCATATCAACTTGCGTGGGATTAAAATCCTGGAGGAATCTGAAGAAGAGGTCGTTTTGGAGGTTCAAGCAGGTGAGAATTGGCACGAGTTTGTTTGCTATTGTTTAGAAGCTGGTTATGGAGGAGTTGAGAATCTATCGCTTATTCCAGGTAATGTGGGGACCGCACCCATACAGAACATAGGTGCTTATGGCGTTGAATTAAAGGACGTTTTTGTACGCTGCGAGGCCATTGAGATTAAAACGCGGCAGCAACGCACCTTTACCAAAACAGACTGCAAATTTGGTTATCGGGATTCCATCTTTAAGAATGAGGCAAAAGGCCACTACATCATTACAAGCGTTGCTTTGAAATTGACAAAAAAGAACCACAAACTAAGTACTTCCTACGGTGCCATTAGGGACGAACTGGCGAAGGAAGGAAAAACTCAACCAGGGATCCAGGATATTTCCAGGGCGGTTATTGCGATTCGAAAATCGAAGTTGCCCGATCCATCCGAACTGGGAAATAGCGGGAGCTTCTTTAAAAACCCGGTGGTAAGTGCCGAAGAATTTCAGCAATTCAGAAATAAACATCCGGAAGCACCATATTACGAAGTATCGGCCACCGAATTCAAGATTCCGGCTGGTTGGCTTATAGAGCAAGCCGGGTTTAAAGGCCAGCGATTCGGAGATGCCGGGGTCCATGAAAAACAAGCCCTGGTCCTCGTCAATTACGGAGAAGCAACTGGCGAGCAGATTCGTGAACTCGCGATGACCATTCAGCAAAAAGTGCGGGATTTATTCGGAATATATATAGAGCCGGAGGTAACTATCATTTAAGCGTTAAGACCGCATCGAGGACATGCACTTTCCCATTGGATGCAATGATGTCGCTTTTCCCAATCTTAGCACTGTTCCCATTCACATCTTTCACAAAAAGGTCAATGTCTTCCAGATATACCGTCAAGCTGGAACCTCCCATAGTGGTCAATGTTTTTGGCCCACTGTGTTTCACCTCCTGAAGCAGATCTGCAGAACTAAGATCCTGTTCCACCATGTGGTTTTTCAACAAGGCAGTTAGAGCGTTCCGTAGTCCGGGATCGGTCAATATCTTGCCATTTTCTTCACTTATTGCTTCGAAAGCAGCATTTGAAGGTGCAAACAGGGTAATGGGACCTTTGGAAGTCATCAACATATCACTCATTTGAGCTGTGACCATGGCACTGGACATTTTGCTCAATTCGGGTGTAACCATCATGCGAGACATAAGGCTATTTAATTTCTTTTTGTTCTCTTCAATTTTTTGTTGCTTAATCTTGGCCGAGATCGTTTCTTGGCTGGCGCTTGGAGGTAATTCCTCATTTTCTGCACCGTTTTTACAGCCTGCCAGTGTGGTCAAGGCAAAGATAGATGCAATTAAATAGTGTTTAATTTTCATATTCCAATGATTGATAATTTGGTTTAAAATTAACCAAATTCTGCGCATATCCGAAAGAAAGATTGTATTTTTGCAGCAGAATAATTTAGTATGGGATTGTTGTTCATTACATTGGTTTTATTACTGTTGGCATTCGCCGGAATAGCTATTAAAATATGGGCTAAGAAAGATGGTAAGTTTGCAGGAACCTGTGCCAGTCAGAGTCCCTTTCTGAACAAAGATGCCGAAAATTGCAGCTTCTGCGGTAAAACTCCCGACCAATTTGAAACCTGCGACGAAAAACCACATCAATAAGCCGTAGCTCATGTTGCTGCTCTCCATTTTTTTGGCTGTTGTTCTCTTGAATACAGCATATTTTATTCTCTTTTCCAAGTTTTCATTTTCTAGCTCCCCGGAAATTAAAAGTAGAGAGCCATTTCCTGTTTCGCTAATTATTTGTGCTAAGAACGAGGCCGATAACTTAAGAGAAAATATTCCTCTTTGGCTCGATCAGGACCATCCGGATTTCGAGATCATCCTCATCAACGATTCCTCCACCGACGACACAAAGAAAGTGATCGAGCAGGCAGCCGAAACTCATGAAAGGATACATACGGTCAATATTGAAAACAACGAAGCATTTTGGAGCAATAAAAAATACTCGCTTACACTTGGGATTAAGCGTGCCTTTAACAAAAGATTGTTATTTACAGATGCCGACTGTAAGCCCGCCTCCAATCAGTGGTTGAGACTTATGACTGCCGATCTCGACGATCAAAAACAACTTGTATTAGGTTATGGAGCCTACCAGTCACAGCCTGGTTTGCTCAACGCCCTCATCCGTTTTGAGACCGTGATGAGTGCCGTCCAATATTTTTCATACGCCAAGGCAGGAATGCCGTATATGGGGGTGGGCAGGAACCTGGCTTATACCAGCCAATTGTTCTACGATAATAGCGGATTTATGTCCCATATGAGCGTTCCCTCGGGAGACGATGATCTGTTTGTCAACGAAGTCGCCACCAAGGAGAATACATCATGTTGCTACCATGAAGATGCCTTCACCTATTCAATTGCGAAGAGATCGTTCAAAGAATGGTTCAGACAAAAAAGAAGACATATCACGACAGCCAAATATTACAAACCCAGGCATCGAATACTTTTGGCTGGCTACTATTTGAGTAATCTGCTATTTTGGTTACTCGGCATTTTATGCTTCTTCTTCGTCGACTGGAAAATACCATTGGCGGTGATCATTTTTAGATTTCTACTTCAATATCTATTCATAGGTAATGCCCTCAAACTCCTCAAAGAAAAAAAACTACTTCCCTATCTTCCATTCCTGGAACTGTTTTTGGTATTCTTTCAATTAACTATCTTTATTTCAAACAAAGTAGTAAAACCTAAACGGTGGAAGTAAACGAGGAGACCATCGCTGCACAAATTGAAAAGGCGAAGCGAGGCAATCAAAGTGCATTCAATTTCTTACTGGACCAATTCTGGAACCAGGTCTACGGCTTTCAATTGAAACGAGTGGGTAACGAACATGATGCCGAAGACATCACCATAGAATCCTTCGCGAAGGCATTTGATAAGATCTCCACCTTTGATCCCAGTTACAGTTTCGGCACCTGGCTGATAACCATTTCCAAAAATATTCAAATTGATAAAAGCAGGAGGATCAAAACTAGTATCCGTTCGCAAACTACCGATGCCTCCGCAGAACAAGTTCGAAAGATCGCAGACCAAGCGCCTTCTCCCGAGGACAAATTGATCACCGAGCAAAATTTGGCAGAATTACTGAAATTCATCAAACAACTGAAACCGGATTATCAGGAGATCATCAACTTGCGTTACTTTCAGGAGATGACTTATAACGAGATCTCCAGTGCACTGGGAGAACCACTTGGCAATGTAAAGGTGCGCTTACTTCGCGCCCGTAAGCTATTGCTGGAAGTGATTACTCAAAACAGATCCACTTGAAACGAATTCTTCAGAAACTGGGCCCCGGGTTTTTATTTGCCGGTGCGGCCATTGGAGTCTCACATTTGGTCCAATCCACCCGGGCAGGAGCCGATTTCGGTTTTGGGCTGCTGTGGGCACTCTTGCTCATCAATGCCGTGAAATATCCATTTTTCGAGTTTGGGCCACGCTACGCGAGCGCTACAGGTGAATCCTTACTTGAAGGATATGCCAAACTGGGCAAAGGCGTTCTCTGGGCCTATTTCATAGTCACTTTTGCTTCTATGTTCACCATTCAAACTGCCGTGACCATTGTAACGGCAGGCATTGCATCTTCTATTTTTGGGGCAGGCACAATCGTGGTATGGACCGCTGTGATCACCTCCATCTGCTTTGCCATTCTTATGATAGGGAAGTACAAAATGTTGGATTCATTGATGAAGATCATCGTGATTTGTCTTACCCTCAGTACGGTCGCTGCCGTGACGCTGGCAGTGAGATCGGCTGGGAGCATTTCTTTTGAGCAAGTCCTTCCCACAGAGGTGGCGTCGGTGGCTTTTTTGATCGCTTTTATGGGTTGGATGCCGGCCCCTCTTGATATCTCAATCTGGCATTCGGTATGGACCGTAGAAAAAAAACGTATTAATCCGTCCATCACGCCTACACAGTCGAACTTCGACTTCAATGTGGGTTATGTTGCTACCACCATCCTGGCTGTTGGTTTCCTGAGCCTGGGGGCCGTGGTAATGTTCGGGAGCGAAGAGACCTTTTCCGCCAACGGAACACAATTTGCGAACCAACTAATTTCGATGTACACCTTCAGCCTGGGAGATTGGGCGAAGATCATCATTGGCGTGGCCGCACTTACTACTATGTTCAGTACCACTTTAACCACACTTGATGCTTCACCTCGTGTAATGTCGCGCTCCTGGGAAATACTGCGTGGAAGATCATTCAAAAGAGGATACCTCTTTTGGCTTTTGGTTCTTATTGCCGGTACCCTATCCATTTTTTTCATATTCATTACTGAAATGGGCTTGTTGATCAAGATAGCGACCATCCTTTCCTTCTTGACTGCACCGTTCTATGCCCTCATCAATTTAAAGTTGATTTCAGGCAAATACACACCGCGGGAAGCACGTCCTTCAAAATTTCTGAAATTCTATAGTGTTCTAAGCGTTATTATCTTGATTGCCTTCAGTATTTGGTATCTAAGTACCTTGTAATTAGGAGATGAAATCGAAATTCTGAATTTGGTACTTGGAAATTTTAAAACGTATCTTTGTAGCCGCTATGGAAACATCCATCTTAGACACTCAGCGCCCTGCTCCAAAGCCCAAATGGCTTCGGGTTAAACTGCCTACCGGTAAGAAATATACCGAACTGCGTGGATTGGTCGAAAAATACGACCTGCACACTATTTGTACCTCCGGAAGCTGCCCGAATATGGGTGAATGCTGGACCGAGGGAACCGCTACATTTATGATCCTGGGTAATATTTGTACACGTTCCTGCGGATTTTGCGGGGTGAAAACCGGCAGGCCACAAACCGTAGACTGGGACGAACCAGATAAAGTGGCGCGCTCCATCAAACTGATGAAGATCAAACATGCGGTGATCACTTCTGTAGATCGTGATGATCTCAAGGATATGGGATCCATTATTTGGGCTGAAACCGTCAAGGCAATTCGCCGAATGAACCCGGAAACTACTTTGGAAACGTTAATTCCCGACTTCCAGGGTGTTACCCGAAATATAGATCGAATCATCGACGTGGCCCCCGAAGTGGTGTCACACAATATGGAAACCGTAAAAAGATTGACCCGAGAAGTCCGAATTCAGGCTAAATATGAACGCAGCCTGGAGGTTTTGAGGTATTTGAAGCAACAGGGGATAAAGCGCACCAAGAGTGGCATTATGCTTGGACTGGGGGAAACCGAAGAGGAAGTATTACAAACGCTGCGCGACCTGAGAAGCGTAGATCTTGACATTGTAACTTTGGGCCAGTATTTGCAGCCGTCCAAAAAGCATTTGCCCGTCAAAGAATTTATTCCACCAGCACAGTTCAAGAAATATGAAGAAATTGGACTGGAAATGGGTTTCCGGCACGTGGAAAGTGGTGCTTTGGTAAGATCTTCCTATAAAGCCCAAAAACACATCACCTAAATTTCATTTTATAGATGGCGGCTCCTGTGAAAATAGCGATCAACGGTTTCGGACGGATCGGCCGGACATTATTTCGTTTGTGCCTGAATGAACCCGCGATCGAGGTGGTTGCGATCAATGACATTTCCGATACCCGAACCTTAAGTCATTTGCTAAAATACGACAGTATTCATGGCCCGCTGGAAGTACCGGTAGAATACACCAATGATGAGATTTTGGTCAACCAAAAAGCCATTCGATTTACTTCGGAAGCAAAACCCGAACAGCTGGATTGGACGGGGGTGGATATTGTGGTAGAATGCAGCGGAAAATTTAAGAAAAAGGAGCAATTAACACCACACTTATCAGCAGGTGCCAGTAAAGTGATCCTCTCGGTACCTCCTTCCGAAGAAGACATAAAAACGATTGTTTTGGGGGTGAATGATGAAATTATTACCGAGGATGATGCGATTATTTCAAACGCCTCTTGTACGACCAATAATGCAGCTCCCATGCTGAAGGTCATCCATGATCTTTGCGGAATTGAACAGGCTTATATTACCACGGTACACTCGTATACAACAGATCAGAGCCTGCACGATCAGCCACATCGCGATCTGAGACGAGCACGAGCCGCAGGACAATCCATCGTCCCAACCACCACCGGCGCAGCAAAGGCACTAACTCGGATTTTCCCAGAATTGGCAGCGGTTATTGGGGGTTGTGGCATTCGGGTACCCGTCCCTAATGGTTCACTTAGCGATATTACCCTGAATGTAATGCGGCTAAGCTCCATTGACGAGGTGAATAATGCATTTAAAACGGCCGCCAATGGCGATTTACAGGGCATTCTTCAATATACCGAAGACCCTATCGTTTCCGTAGATATTGTTGGAAATCCACATTCCTGTGTTTTCGATGCCGGAATGACCTCGGTGATAGGAAAAATGGTGAAAATCATAGGCTGGTACGACAATGAGACGGGATATTCAGCCAGAATTGTAGATTTAATCTTACAATTATCAAAGAAATAGCCTTAAATATCGAGGAAATAACTATATTTATCGGCTAAGTGCATCATATTTTTTAATTTGATACTACTGAAACATAAGAATATAGCCCTCGTATTTGTACTCTTTTTTGCTGTTTTAAGTGGATTTTCCCAGGATGTAAAAAGAGACACCATTGCTTTGGTAAAACAATACCAAAAAGAGTCAATGCAGGCCCTATTTGTACAAGATTATGAAGAGGCGCTCTCCAGGTTACAGGCCGCCGATAAATTAGCGGCTTCCACAAAAAATGAGAAGTTAAAAGCTACGCTACGCATTGGCACGGCCAATGTTCACTACGAGATAAATAACTACGAAAAGGCCAAAGCAGAAGCGGCACAGGCCATCGTTTTATTGAAAGAAACAGATCAAAGACCTCTTTTGGGACAAGCCTATAACCTGTATGGCGCTATTCTTACCCATCTTGGAGAGTTTCAGGATGCTGAAGAATATATCAAAAAGGCAAAGAATATCTTTATCACCCTGGGAGATGAGCCCAACCAGGCCGCGATTAATTTCTCTTTGGGTGCATTGGAACTGAAGAAAGGCAATTATAAAAGCGCTATCAATTATAACGACGCTGCGCTTTCAAGTTTCGGGGATGGTAATTTCGATCACCTGAAAGCCTCTGCGCTGCTTAACAAATCGCAGGCATATCTTTACCTGCAAAGCGGTGATCCCGTACAAAATCTGATTGCTTCAAAAACAGCGCTAACCCAGGCCAGGCAAATCATTGGCGACAGGCCGTTTACCAAACTCAAAACAGAAGCCTATCGAGTGGGAGCTATCATAGCATTACAGGAAAACGATCCAGTGCTGGCCGGAACCGAATTTGCATCCTATACCAGGTTAAACGATTCCATCAATCGTGTATTTATCAATGCCATTTCGAAAGGCGTCGCCGTAGAAACCAACGTGGGAGATCTTAACGAAACCATTGCCAAACAGCAGAGCGATCTGGACAAGCAACAGCGGTCTATCAACTTTGGTAAGATGACAACTGGACTGAGCATCGCGCTTATCGTGATCTTGTCTTTGCTTACCCTCTCGCTGTATAAGAACAACAATCTCCGGGCGAAGGCAAATGAACTACTCCAGGATAAGAACAGTGAATTGCAATTGGCCAAGGAAAAAGCCGAGAAAGCTTCCCTGGCGAAAGCGCAATTCTTATCTACCATTACACACGAACTAAGAACTCCGCTGTACGCGGTAACTGGACTAACGCACTTATTGCTGGAGGAAGATCCTAAACCGCATCAAAAGGAACATTTGAACTCACTGAAGTTCTCCGGGGAATACCTCTTATCACTTATCAACAATATCCTGGACCTCAACAAACTGGAGGCCAATAAGGTGGAGGTTGAGAAAACCAGCTTTAATCTAAAAAAGCGTACCAACGATGTTTTGATCGCCTTGAAGAAATCTGCGGACGACCGCAAGAACAATTTGCATTTCGAGTTCGATGAAAGCATTCCTGAAAAATTACTGGGAGACCCGCTGAAACTATCCCAGATAATGATCAACTTGATTGGAAACTCACTAAAGTTTACCCAAAACGGGGATATTTATGTGCGAATCAAGAAACTGAACGAAAACAACGATCGAGTGAATATACATTTCGAGATCGAAGACAACGGAGTAGGAATTTCCAAGAAAAAGCAGAAGAGTATTTTCGAGACGTTCTCGCAAGCCTCGCTGCAGATCAACCGCAAATTTGGTGGTACCGGTCTTGGACTTTCTATTGTGAAGAATTTACTGGAATTGATGGGTAGTAAAATTCATTTGGAAAGCCAGCTTGGAAAAGGATCCAAGTTCTGGTTTGACATTAATTTTGCGATCTCGGAAGAGTTCCAGGAGACCAAGAACCCCAATAATATTATATACGACGTGGATTACGTAGCCCTCGAAAACAAAGACATCCTGGTAGTAGAAGACAATAAGATCAATCAAATGATCACCAAGAAGATCCTGGAAAAGAATAAGATGAAATGCCTGGTAGCCGACAATGGTACAGATGCCATAGCTCTGGTGAAGCAACATCACTTCGATGTAATTCTTATGGATATTCACATGCCGGGAATAAGTGGTATTGAAGCCACTCAGGAGATTAGAAAGTTCAACAAAGAACTTCCCATCATCGCATTAACAGCGGTGACCATTGACGAAAATCTGGACGACTTTTATCGGGCAGGTTTTAACGAGATCATTCCGAAGCCATTCAAGACGGAGGAATTCTTTGAAAAGATATACCGCACCCTGGAAACACGCAACCAGCAACCGGTGGACCATAAGGCTTAACCTTTTTTGATCCCATATAAGATATTTCTCTTGAGCGCCGGGTCCTTTCCATTCAGGATCTCGGTTTTGATAGGTAGATAATACAAAGCGAATTTTCCAAGCTTTGGTTGCAATCGCATATAGTCTTTTTCTGTGGTGAGTATGATCTCATGCTGCCGTAGTGCATGTATCTCACTTTCACTGAAAGCATGATGATCTCCAAATCTTTTGTACTGAAATTCATATCCCTTTCGTTGCAGATGGTCCAAAAGAGGTTGTGGATTCGCAATCCCCGTTACCAGAGTAAATGGCTTATCACTGAGGTACTCCAGCGGGAGCGTTTCGGTCTCCCCATAAATTAGCTGATCGTAACTGATGCGAGAGAAAAAAACCTGTTGATGTGGTAATAGATTCAATTCGTATTGAATTTCATTCAATCGTGCGTAAGAAGCATCCTCCGGGCATTTGGTCACGATGATTATATCGGCTCGCTTAGCGCCTTTCCGAGACTCCCTGAGATTTCCAGCCGGAAGTAACAAGTCATCAATGAATAGATCGTGAAAAGGGGTGAGTAAAATAGTAAGAGACGCGTCCACCTTCCTATGCTGAAAAGCATCGTCCAAAATAACAAGGCCTGCCTGTTCCTTCAAGCGTTCGATCCCCTCCTGTCTGTCCTCGCAAACAGCAACAGTGATCTTCGGAAAGTTCTGTTTAAACTGTAGGGGTTCATCTCCAACCTCTTCCACCGTACTTGTTACCTCTACCTCTCTGAATCCTCTGGTTTTCCTCTTGTAGCCACGACTCAACACGGCAACTTTGAAATCCTTCCGAAGAAATTCTACTAAATAGGCCACCATAGGTGATTTTCCCGTGCCTCCAACCGATAAGTTACCTACGCATATCACTGGGATTTCGTAACGCTTGCTTTCCAGCCAACCTTTGTCGTAAGCCAGATTCCGCAACGAGGTAACTCCGTCATAAAGAACAGAAAATGGGAACAATAATTTCCGGAAGTTCATGGGACGAAAGTACTAAATTAAGCGGTGTTTTCAATCCATGCTTGCCATCGTCTAATTATATTCACAATGCCTGCATTGTAATTCGTGCGTCGTAAATCCTAATTCCTATCTTTACGCAAATTCAATTAATATGAAGGTTAGAGACGTCATACGACTGCTGGAAGAGATAGCACCGCTCTCCTACTCGGAGGAATTTGACAACACTGGATTGTTGGTTGGTGATGCGAACCAGGAAGTGAGTGGCATACTTGTCACCCTGGATACGTTAGAGGCCGTGGTGGATGAGGCCGTCGAGCACAACTGCAATCTTATTGTTAGTTTTCATCCCATCATTTTTAAAGGCTTAAAATCCCTTACGGGTAAGAGTTATGTGGAACGTACCGTGCTGAAAGCCATTAAACAAGATGTTGCCATTTTCGCGATCCATACCGCGCTAGATAATGCCTGGAACGGGGTAAATGCGATGATCTGCGACAGGCTGGGCCTTACCAAGCGAAAGATCCTCATTCCGCAACCAGGTACCATTCAAAAGTTGATCACTTTTGTTCCTTCAGAACAGGCAGACGACGTACGGACCGCACTTTTTGAGGCTGGCGCTGGAAACATTGGAAACTACAGCAACTGTAGCTTCAACATTTCAGGAACAGGAAGTTTTCGTGGCAATGAAGATTCCAATCCACGTGTGGGTGAAAAAGGTAAAACCGAATATGAAGATGAAGTGCAAATTGGAGTTACTTTCCAAAAGCACTTGCAGTCCGGTGTATTGAAGGCCCTATTCGAAGCGCATCCCTATGAAGAAGTGGCCTATGAAGTGACCACTTTGAACAACACCAACCAGCATATTGGTATGGGTATGGTGGGTTACCTTCCGAAGGAAATATCCGAGGCTCACTTCCTGAAACTGGCCAAAGACACCTTTAAAACGGGCTGTATTAAGCATTCAAAATCCAACGGACAAAAAATCAAACAAGTAGCCGTCCTGGGAGGCAGTGGGAGTTTCGGCATCGAAGCTGCCATGGCAGCAGGCGCAGAAGCTTTCGTGACTTCCGACTTAAAGTATCATGATTTCTTCCGGGCGGAAGGTAAAATTTTACTTACAGACGTAGGTCATTACGAAAGTGAGCAATTCACAAAAGAGTTATTAGTTGCCCACCTTACCGAAAAAATCACTAATTTTGCACCTGCCTTAAAAGAAGGCACGATCGTTTTATCGAAAGTTAACACCAATCCTATTACCTATTTTTAATTTATGGCAAAGAAGAAAGTAGAAAGCACAGTTGAAGAGAAATTAAGAGCTTTATTCGATCTTCAATTGATCGATTCACGCGTGGATGAAATTCGAAATGTTCGTGGAGAACTTCCCCTGGAAGTTCAGGACCTGGAAGACGAGGTAGCCGGGATGAACACCCGACTAGAAAAGATGAAAGCAGACCTGGAGTTGATCCAGGATAATATCAAGGAAAAGAAAAATTTGATCGAAGAGGCCAAAAGCCTTATAAAAAAGTATACGGCTCAGCAGGACAACGTGCGCAACAATCGTGAGTACAACAGCCTGAGCAAGGAGATCGAATACCAGGAATTGGAGATCCAGCTGGCCGAGAAACACATCAAAGAATTCAAGGCCCAGATCGAACAGAAGAATGAAGTGATCGATGGCACCAAAGAACGCCTGAAGGAACGTCAGGAGCACCTGAAGCACAAACAAGGTGAACTGGACGAAATCCTGAAAGAGACCGAGAAGGAAGAAAAGGCACTCATCAAGGAATCTGAAAAGTACGAGAAGAACATCGAAGAACGATTGATCCGTGCTTACAAGCGTATACGAACCAACGTAAAAAACGGCCTGGCCGTGGTACCAGTGGAACGTGGAGCCAGTGGTGGTTCTTTCTTTACCATCCCGCCCCAGGTGCAGATGGAGATCGCATCACGCAAGAAGATCATCACCGACGAACATAGCGGCCGAATCCTGGTTGATCCTGCCTTGGCAGAAGAGGAGCGCGAGAAGATGGATAAGCTCTTCGCAAAGATGAAGTAAGCCAGCCAGACAAATTATAACAAAGCCTTCACAACTGTGTGAGGGCTTTTTTTGTTTATTTACTGAAAGTTTTTCTTCGGAAACCGACTTACATCCACAAAGATGATCGCTATGAAACAAACACTATTGGTCTTACTATCATTTACACTAATAAGCCTTCAAGGCTCTTGCCAATCCAACCAGAAAAATAAAGAAGCCGAAACCATTGCCCAAACGGAGCAAGCCCCGGTGGAAGTTCCAACTCAAAACGGACTAGATCGCGCTTACTTTGCCAGCGGTTGCTTCTGGTGTGTAGAAGCCATTTACGAGAGTGTAAAAGGGGTAAAAGAATCCATCTCAGGTTATAGTGGAGGTCATACCGACAATCCAACGTATGAATCCAGTAATACGGGGCTAACAGGACATGCAGAAGCCGTAGAGATCATCTACGACGCCTCTGTCGTGAGCTTCAAAGATCTGGTCGATGTGTACTTCGGTTCACAGAATATCACCCAGGTCAACGGACAAGGACCCGACCGGGGCTCCCAATACCGATCCATCATTTTTTATCAGAATGAAGAGCAGAACTCCATCATCGACGCCAAGATTTCTGAATTGGAAAAGGAAGTAGGCGAAGGGAAAGTTGCTGCCCAGGTACTCCCTTTTCAGAAATTTTGGGTGGGAGAAGCTTATCACCAGGATTTCGAAAAACGTAATCCCAACAATGGCTACATTCGCAATGTATCAATTCCCCGGCTCAAACGATTTCAGAAGAAATTTCCGCACTTACTGAAGGAAGAAGCTCAGCACTAGTTCTAGGCAAAAGACTAATTCTTAACTACCTTCACTTCGAACAACAATGGATATAGTTTCTCCTTCAACTCAAACATCCCATCCTCATTTTTAATAAGATCGGGATATGACTCATAAGGAGATGCATCGTATTCATGTAAATACTCCAAGGACAATCCGGCGTCGATAAGTGCATTTACTACCTCACTCAAGGAATGGTTCCACCCGTATTCCTTACTTACCATTTTCTCCTGCCCGTCCTCAGCATAGGTGCCTTCATACTCTTCGTAGATAGCCTCCTTTTGGTGATAACCATATTTCATCTGCGGCGGATGGACCGTGTAGTCGAACATCCAGGTAATAGGATGGAATTCGATGAGATAGAAGATACCCCCGGGTTTTAATCGCTCTGCGATCATTTTGGCCCAGGGTTTAAGATCGGGCAACCAACCAATGGTCCCGTAGCTGGAAAAAACAATATCGAAGTGTTGGGAAATATGTTGTGAAGTGTCCAGCACGTTACAACAAACAAATTCGGCGTTCAATCCTAGTTCGTTGTTCAGGGCGCGAGCAAGTTTGATGCCCTCTTCAGAAATATCAACCCCTACACAGGTTGCTCCCATTCTGGTCCAGCTCAATGTATCCATTCCAAAATGGCACTGCAAATGCAACAACGATTTTCCAGAAACATCTCCAAGTGCGTTTTTCTCATAGTAGTTCAATGAAGACTTCCCAGCCTTAAAACCCGGCAGGTCGTAGAAATCGCTGTTGGCATGGATACCTACTTTTTTATTCCAGGTTTGTCGGTTGGTCTCAAATGCTTTCTGAAGGTCCATTTTGGTTTATACGTTGTAGTTGGGTGCCAAGAGTTCCTTCCACTCAGGATGTCGTTTGATGTAGGCAGCAACAAAGGGACACATTGGGGCGATCTTAACGCCCTCCTCCTTAAGGCTTTCCAACACCTCTTTTACAAGGCCGGATCCTACTCCCTGTCCTTCGAATCCCGGAGGTACTTCGGTGTGGGTTAGGTAGACGGCCGTTGGAACACGAATGTACTCCAGGTAAGCAACTTTGTCTCCCAGATCTGCTTCAAATCGCTTGCGGGCTGGATTTTCAACCACCTCAAACTCCATGATCAGCCCTTATGCGACCCGTCGCAGAATGGTTTATTGCCTGAATTTCCACAACGGCAGAAGGCGGTATTTCTATTTTTGGTTTCCGTACTCCCGTCGGCATGTACGATCTCAAGTGGACCGGAGACCATGAGCGGACCATTATTCAACACTTCAACTTTGCTTTTTTCCATAGCATCTTTTTTTTCTTCGGAAGTAATTCCTTCCGTGGTATAATAACTCAACGCGCCGCTGGGACAGCGGTCGATCGCTTCCATCAACTGCGGCCCCGAGGCATTCTCGGCCTGGATCCAAGGTTTCTCATCCGGTTTGAAGACATTGGGCAAACCCCGAACGCAGTTGCCCGAATGGATACATAGCCCGGGCTTCCATACAACAGTAACTCCATCGTGCGTGTATTCTTTTTTGACATCCATATTTTAAAAATACAAAAATTATGTGCTAACTCAATCTTTCCGTATTTTTACTGAAAACCAATCGGCATGTCGAAAACCCCCATCCTACTTCTTGTTTTTGTCTTTCTCTTTGCCTGCAAAAATCCTGCTGGTGATCCTTCCGAAGGAACAAATACAAACCAGGATCGAGAACTACTCCCCGAAACCGACGAAAACACCATTCTATCCACTGCCGAGACCATCGCATTGAAGCATGGCGTTGATCAATGGGACCAGGTGAATGAAATTGCCTTTACCTTTAATATAGATCGTGCCGGCAACCATTTTGAACGTAGTTTTATTTGGAAACCAAAGACTCAGCAGGTGACTTATATGACTTCCACAGATACGGTGGCTTATAACCGAAATGAACCACTTGATAGTATTCAGCTTCTGGCCGACAAACGTTTTATCAACGATAAGTACTGGATGCTCTCTCCCTTTCACCTGGTGTGGGATAAGGGAACCACTATTTCTGAAGAAGAACAAGTGGTCGCTCCTATCTCCAAAGACACCTTGAATAAGATCACACTTTTATATGGAGACGAGGGTGGATATACTCCCGGAGATGGTTACGATTTTTATTATGGCGATGACTTTATGGTGCGAGAATGGGTGTTCCGTGAAGGAAATGATCCTGGTAAAACCATGACCAACACCTTTGAGGACTATGCCAATTATAACGGCCTCAACATTGCGCGTATGCACCAGGATTCAACCGGAGGATTTAAACTATACTTCACCAATATCTCAGTCAAGTAACTCATGGAAACAGCACTTTTCACACTTGCAGGAACCGTGGTGGGAGGCTTGATCACCTATTTCCTTCAGCATCAACGCTTCAAACAGGAAATGAGGATCATGCAGGAAGAATACAAGACCGAATTCATCGCAGAATCCACCGCCAAGCATTTTCTTAATCACAGGTTGTATACCGACCGTTCATTCGAAACGTTAAAAAAGCATTTAGGCGGATTCGGAGATGATGAACTTCGCAAGATCCTGGTGAGAGCGGGAGCTATACGTACTTTTCGAGACGACGGTACCGAATGGTGGAGATTATTGAGCAGGATGGACGAATTCATAGAAGGAAAACAAAAATCGAGTTAAGAGATCCATGTATGTGAGCAGTAGGTCATACGCCCAAGAATGTGACACCCGGGATGAGCTGGCAGAGTTCAGGGAGCAATTCCATCTTCCTTTGGATGCCAGTGGCAATCCTGTGATCTACCTATGTGGAAATTCACTGGGATTGCAGCCAAAGATCACTTCCCAATACATCCGGAAAGAATTGGATGATTGGGCAAAACTGGGGGTGGAAGGTCATACAGACGCAGCACATCCCTGGATGCCGTACCATGAATTCCTAACCAACCAAATGGCGGAAGTTGTTGGTGCCAAACCCGGTGAAGTAGTTGTGATGAATACCCTTACTACCAATCTTCACTTACTCATGGTCTCCTTCTACCAACCAACGGAAACGCGTTATAAGATCGTGGTGGAAAGCGACGCCTTTCCAAGCGACAAGTATGCAGTTGAAAGTCAGTTGAAATTCCACGGTCATGATCCTAAGGACGGATTGATATTATGGACTCCTCGTGAAGGGGAAGAAGTATGTCGTTTTGAAGACCTGGAAGCTATCATGCAAGATCAGGGAAATAGTATTGCACTGTTGATGATTGGAGACACGAATTATTACAGCGGACAACATTTTCCGTTGAAAAGGATAACCCAGCTGGGCCATAAAAACGGTTGCATCGTTGGTTTCGATTTGGCCCATGGTGCAGGAAATATTCAGCCTGATTTGCATAGCAGCAACGCCGATTTTGCCGTTTGGTGCAGTTATAAGTACCTCAACAGTGGACCCGGAAGTTTGGGTGGTTTATTCGTGCATGAGAGGCACGCTCACAACAAAGAATTGAAACGATTTACCGGTTGGTGGGGCCACAACAAAGAAACGCGTTTCAACATGCGGCATGAGTTCGATCCCCTTCCAGGTGCAGAAGGATGGCAATTGAGCAATCCCCCCATACTTTCCATGGCTGCCATCCGCGCCTCGTTGGATGTATTTGCTGAAGCAGGAATGGACCGACTTAGGAAAAAATCTAAAAAACTTACTGGCTATCTCGAATTTTTGCTGGACGAATTGAATGATGATCGTATACGAATTATAACTCCCAGAGATCCTGAGCAGCGAGGTTGCCAATTGTCCATCCAGGTGAAAAATGCCGACAAAAGTTTGCACGATCAACTTACGGAAGCCGGCGTGATAAGCGACTGGCGTGAACCGGATGTGATCCGGGTGGCTCCTGTACCGCTGTATAATAGTTTCGAAGATGTATTCGAATTTGTAGAACGTTTTAAAAAGATTTTGGGATAATTAAGATCGTGAGCCAGAGAACAAATGAATAAAAAGGACAAGATATTAATCATTGGAGCCGGACTGTGTGGTAGTTTGCTTGCACTTCGAATGGCGCAGCGAGGCTACGAGGTGCAGCTTGTTGAAAAGCGCCCCGATCTGCGCGCAGTAGAACAGGATGCCGGTCGATCCATCAACCTCGCCCTTAGTGACCGAGGATTAAGAGGTTTAAGGCTTGCTGGGGTTGAAGACGATGCAAAAAAGTTATGCATACCCATGTATGGCCGGATGATCCATGACGAAGATGGAAACACCTTTTTGAGCAAATACAGCGGACGTGAGAATGAATATATCAATTCTATTTCCAGGCCAGGCCTGAATAGGTTGCTGCTGGACGCGGCCGAAGCCATGCCCAACGTGGCCATAGACTTTAACAAAGCCTGCCTAGATGTGGACCTGGAAGCGGGAACAGCGACTTTTGAGGATTACCATAGTAAGGAAACGATATCGTATTCGGGTGATATGGTGGTAGGCACCGACGGAGCAGGGTCTGCTGTTCGGAAAAGTATGTTTGATCATAAAAAATTCCTCTTCAGTTTTTCCCAGGATTGGCTTACACATGGATATAAAGAGATCACGATCCCTACTGCAGAAGGAGGCGGATACCGTACCGATAAAGGAGCATTGCACATTTGGCCCCGTGGTGAGGATATGCTAATCGCCTTGCCCAATTTGGATGGGAGCTTTACGGTGACCCTTTTCCTGCCTTATTCGAACAGTGATTATTGCTTTGACAACTTGACCACGCCCGAGATGGTAAAGGAATATTTTAAGAAAGAATTTCCCGATGCAGTGGCCCTCATGCCAAACCTGGTAGCCGAGTTCTTTGATAATCCTACTGGTCCCTTGGGGACCATAAAATGTGCTCCATGGAATTGCTACGGAAAAACGCTTTTGATGGGCGACGCGGCTCATGCCATTGTTCCATTTTATGGACAAGGAATGAACGCCTCATTTGAGGACGTTGTAGTTTTTGACGAGATTCTCGACAAGCACAAAGGCGATTGGCAACATATCTTTACTGAATATGAGAAGGCCCGGAAGGTAGACACCGATGCCATTGCCGATCTGGCTGTAGATAATTTCTACGAGATGAAAGAACACACTGCAAGTCCGCTATTTCAGCAGAAACGAAAATTGGAAACCGCTTTCGAAGCAGAATTTCCTCAGGACTATTATAGTAAATATTCTTTGGTTACCTTTAACGAAGACATTCGTTATAGTGAAGCGCTTCGTCGTGGACGGGCACAGGATAAGGCCATTTTGAATTTGCTGCACGACGGTAAATTAACCGAATCGATGAGCCTGGGGGAAAAATTACAACTGGTAAAAATAGAAACCGACAATATCCTGCACAACGACGATGTGCTTGGAAGTTTATAAAATACGATAATGAGTAATAAAAGTAGATTGGTTGAAGGAAAGGCTGCTCCTCGTGGAGCCTATCCGCATATGAAACGAGCCGGTGATTTCCTGTTCGTTAGCGGTACCAGTTCTCGACTTCCGGACAATAGTTTTGCCGGGGTCCATCAAGTGGATGAAATGGGAACCATGCGATTGGACGTTCGGGAACAAACACGAGCTGTTTTGAATAATATCAGTGATTACCTCGCGACGGCGGGTGCCACCCTGGCCGATGTGGTGGATGTCACGAGCTTTTTGGTCAACATGAACGACTTTGCCGGTTACAATGAAGTCTATGCCGAATTCTTCGATAAGGAAACCGGCCCGGCCCGGACTACGGTT